>DAIDBB010000342.1 GCA_027310325.1 bacterium
TGAAAGGATCGCCGTTATGGCCGAGGCGGTAGCCCGCGGACACCGCGAGCTTATTCGGGATTACGCCGACCTCGCCAAGTATAGTCCAGGCGGTCTTCCTTTGCGCCTGGATTGAATATGTTGATCTTGTTGCCGCCAGCGAAATCGGCATCGGTGGTCTTTGCCGCGCTTGCGTACGATGTATAAATGCCGACAGGGAAGTCCATTATATTTCCCTGCGCCTGTGCGTCAATCGCCCATGCGCTGGCGGTATCCCTTTTGGCAGCATCCAGCGGTCCGCGCGTCTCAGTGCCGAACCATCCTGCGGCGCCGAGTCCCAAATCCCACCCTGCTACCCGCGGCGTTACCGCCAGCCTTATGTACTGCAGAGGCGAGGCTATATGCCTGTGATTGCCGGCGAAATCTCCAATTTCATTTGCCCACACCGAATAGTTTATGTAGCCGTAAGGCTTGTATGCCACAAAGGCTACGCCTGTGGCGTCCGTCCCGACGCCTATGTATTGCGCCGCAAAGGTCTCGGGCTTATGCAGAAGCGCTGTATGGGTCTCGACGATGCCGGTATTTAAGACCTCAAAGCTCCATGAAGGGCCCGCGCCGGTTGAGTAGGGGATGATGTCAAGCTTTGTGTCATAGACAGTGAATGTGAAAGGTACCTTGAGTGACGCCAAGGCCGCTCCTCCTCCGCCTCCCAGATCTATCTCTGTCAAAAACCCGACGTGCTCTCCTGCGCGGCCCGCAAGGAAGAGGCTATCGTCAATGGGAAAATCCCATGTCCCATGGTCCAGTTCTGTCGGCTTGCCGGTTACGGCAGCACCCGGAGTACCGGCTTCCCCGTTGTTGCCCCATGTGCTGTTATACTGCGCCTTGGTAATGAGGGTTCCATTGAGTACGGAAGGAAGAGAAAGGACCTCGCCTTCTATCAGGCTCTGGCCGCCGACCATCGTAAACCCGCCCGCCTTGAACTCCCTGCCGAAGGAGTTAAGCTCCGGGAAGTGCTGGTAGTGGCAGGTTGAGCACGCAAAGCCCGTCTGCCTCGCGAACGCCGGTATGGCCGACGCCTCGCGGGGGCTGTAGACTGCCGTCGCCAGGAAGAAGACGAAGGCCACTGCGAAAAGCAACTTCTTTCTCATACAACCTCCTTATTAAAGGTTAGTTGCTGTAGAACGCGTTACTTTCCGGTTGTTGATAATAAATCGCCCGTACTGTGCAAAAAAAAAGACGGGGGCCGACGTGATTCAGATTTGATTTTGTTTCATCCTAATCGAATAAGTTAGACTTGTCAATACTTGTATTAAACATTTTGTGTATTTACGCTACAAAAGCGGCCTTTTGTTGACAGTAATAATATTATTTGATACACATCTTAGAAAAGGGGCCTATCAGACCTAAGCCTCTCGGCCCGAGTGGCGGAACTTGGTAGACGCACGGGACTTAAAATCCCGAGGGGTGAAAACCCCGTGCCGGTTCGATTCCGGCCTCGGGCACCACTTGAATCACCGCGCGCAAGTAAGGTATGATTATGAGCTAAAGCGTGGCGATGACGATCCCCGAAAGGGCATCCGATTCCCGG
>DAIDBB010000376.1 GCA_027310325.1 bacterium
TCGGGAAAGACGTTCCGCTCGAGGATGATCTTTTTGACGTACTCGGCCTCGATCCCTTCATTAAGGGCAACTAGGCAGAGGCGCGCCATTATGTCAGGGTGCCACATATGGAAGTTAACGAAGCCCCTTTTGCTCCCGAGCGCCATCGCGGACCTGAGTTTTTCGGTCGCCGCGCCCTTTTTGCCGCGGTCGAGCGCGAAATAGGCGTCGAAAACCAAGGCGACGAACTCGATGAGCGCGCTTTTTGTCCTTACGGCCAGCTCGCGCGCCCTTGATATCTCAGTCGCGGCCTTCTTGGGTTCCCCGAGCTTGTAATGAATTAACGCCATGCCCGTGCGGGTCATCCCTTCGGCGAAAGGAGAGCCCGTCTCCCGTGCCAGGTCGAATGAAAGCTTTTCGCTCTCGAACGCCCCGGCAAAGTCTTTCCTCAGGAGCTTCCAGCAGGCGGCTATATGATGGTAATACGAGGCGCAAAAGCGCCTTTTTTCATCCAGGACCGACCGAGCCTTCATGAGGTACTCCTCCGACCTGTTGAGGTCGCCCGACGTAAGGGCGTTTATTGCGCCGTGCCCGAAAAGAAAATAATTGAAGACGTTCACGCCCTTCTCCTCCGCGATCCGGAGGCCCTCGTTTACCGCCGCGACACACGGCCCCGACCTTCCGTGGTACCAGGCGTTCAACGCCTCGGTGAGCTTGACCGCGATAAGGGCCATGGGGCTCCGGCAGTTACGGAGTTTCCTTGAAGCCGTCTCTACCAGGAGATCTGCCTTCTCGATGTCCCCGATCCACAGGAAATAATCGACCAGGTACAGGTTTATCGCCGCGAGCATGTCCTGGTCAGTGACAGCTTTCATGAGGTCGCAGGTCTTATTCACCCACGCGTTCATCCCGGGGTGCTGCGGGGCTCTGAACGAAAGGGCCATGAACATGCAAAGCGCCACCCGGCCTTCTATCTCCTTCGACGGCAGGGCCGGATATTCGGCCAGGAGCTTTTCCATCTGGTCTATCCAGCAGTCAAGGACCTTGAAGCCGTCAAACCCGTGGATGACGGCCTCGACCACCCCGCACCAGCTTGAAAATATCCCGGCCCCGTCCTTCGCGGCATAAAAGGACCGGTAAGCCTTTTCGAAAAAACGCATGCTTACGCCCTGGTCAAAGGGCATCTGGCAGCTCCCCTTCCAATACAGGAGCCA
>DAIDBB010000380.1 GCA_027310325.1 bacterium
AGATAATCCTTGGCGTAAACGGGGCCCTTTACGCCGCTTCCGCCGCAGCCGGCCCGGCCTTTGAGGCCGGCGAGATAAGGTGCGGAATGACGGCGCAAAAAGGGGCCATCAAGGGGGTCAGCTTCGTCGGCGATAGCATTGCCCTTGACGTTATCGGCTCAACGCCCGCAAAGGGCATATGCGGCTCCGGGCTCATCGACGCGGTCTCCGGCCTTATAAGATCCGGCGTCATAGACGCTTCCGGCAGGATAAAAGACCGGGCTGAAGTGCCGACCAATCTTTCGACGCGGATAAGGGAAGAACTGGGCGGAAATTCGTTCGCGCTATACAGAGGGGCCTCCGGCGAAGTAAGCCTCTCACAGGAAGACATAAGGGCTCTGCAGGTGGCCAAATCGGCCATAAAGGCCGGGATAACCCTTCTCTTGAAGAAGGCCGGCGTAAAACCCGTCGACGTTCAAAGGGTATATGTTGCCGGGGCCTTCGGGAGCAGCCTTAAAAAAGAAGGGCTTGCGGCCATCGGGCTCCTGGATCCCGGCTGGGAGATGGAGGCGGCTGGCGACGCGGCCCTCGACGGCGCGATACTCGCCCTCGTCTCGGACGAGGAAAAGAAGCGCGCGGAGGAGATCGCCAGGGCCGTAAAATACGTATCCCTTTCCGGAAGCGCGCGCTTCCAGGAGGAATTCATAAGGAACATGAATTTTTAACGCCTGCGGCAGGCAGAGGCTTAGCGAGCCCATAAGTATGATGGTCGGGACGCGCGAAGCTTTTAACTTTGCAGTGCGTATCGCACTATTAAAAGAAAGGTCGTTTATCATGAAAAAGATCCGTAGGGTCATCGTAAGCGTTACCGACAAGACCGGGATCGTCGAGTTCGCCAGGGAGCTCAGTAAATCCGGCGTAGAGATAATTTCAACGGGAGGGACGGCGGAGCTTCTGAAGAAATCCGGCATAAGCGTCATCCCCATCTCCTCTTACACGGGCTTCCCGGAGATGCTCGACGGACGGCTTAAGACCCTGCACCCCAAGATCCACGGCGGCATCCTCGGCATCCGGGATAACGAGACCCATCAAAAGGAGATGGAGGCCTCGGGCATCCCTCCGATAGACATGGTAGTCGTGAACCTCTATGCCTTCGAGGACACCGTCGCCAAGGGGTGCACGCTCGAGCGCGCGATAGAGAATATCGACATAGGCGGGCCGACGATGATAAGGGCCTCGGCGAAGAACCATAACGACGTCGCGGTCGTTGTCGACCCGGCGGATTACGGCGCCGTCATAAGGGAAATGAACGAGAAGCACGGGTGCCTCGGCGCAAAAACCAGGTTTTCTCTCGCCAAAAAGGTGTTCCAGCTTACAGCCCGGTATGACGCGGCAATCTCCAACTACCTCGGCTCGGTTGCCGAAGTCCCGGAGATGGAAGAGCCCAAAAAATTCCCTGATACCTTTACGGTCCAGTTCGAGAAGGTCCAGGACCTCCGGTACGGCGAAAACCCGCACCAAAAGGCCGCGTTCTACATGACAAGGGGCGCAAAGACAGGCCTCGGGAAGACGAGCCAGCTTCAAGGTAAGGAGCTTTCATACAACAATATCCTCGACCTTAATGCAGCCTTCCAGATAGCCGCTGAATTCCATGAGCCGGCGGCGGTCATAATAAAGCACAATAACCCGTGCGGTGCGGCCATGTCCAAGGACGGCATACTTAAGGCCTATGAAAGGGCCTATGAATGCGACAAGGTCTCGGCCTTCGGCGGCATCGTCGGGTTCAACAGGCAGGTCACGAAAAAGGTGGCCGAAACACTCGCCGGCATATTCCTCGAAGCCGTCATCGCCCCGGGCTTTGACAAGGAGGCCCTCGGCGTTCTTGCCACCAAGAAGAACCTGAGGGTCATAGACGTAGGGGCCGTAAAGGACCTTGCCGCGTTCTGTCCGGAGGAATTCGACGTAAAGAAGGTCTGCGGCGGGGTCCTCCTCCAGACCATGGACAGCGAAAGCGCAAAGGACCTCAAAACGGTGACCGGACGCGGGCCTGACGAAAGGGAGCTTGAAGACCTCCTATTTGCGTGGAACGTCTGCAAGCATGTAAAGAGTAACGCCATAATACTCGCGAACGCCATGCGCACCCTGGGGATAGGCGCCGGACAGATGTCGAGGATAGATTCCACGAGGATAGCTATTATGAAGGCCGCTGACGCGGGGCTTGACGTCAAAGGGTCCGTGCTCGCCTCCGACGCGTTCTTCCCCTTCAGGGACAACGTAGACATGGCCGCCAGGCACGGGATCACGGCCATAATACAGCCCGGCGGGTCTATAAAGGACGAAGAGGTGATAAAGGCGGCCAACGAGCACGGGATAGCGATGGTCTTTACCGGCGTACGTCACTTCAGGCACTGATAAAACACTAAAAATCTTTGGAGAGTCAAGAGGGCCTTTTTATAAAAGGTCCTCTTGAAGTTCGGACAATGAAAGTCCTTGTCATAGGAAGCGGCGGGAGGGAGCACGCCATAGCGTGGAAGCTTTCCCGGAGCAAACAAATCACCAAACTCTACATCGCGCCGGGCAACCCCGGCACGGGTCAACACGGCGAAAACGTCGCCATAGCGGCCGAGGACGTCGAGGGGCTTAAGGAGTTCGCCAAGAAGGAGCGGATCGACCTTACGGTCGTTGGCCCGGAACTGCCGCTTACGCTCGGCGTGACCGACGCCTTCGAAAAGGAGGGACTTAAGATATTCGGCCCGACGAAGGCCGCATCCATACTTGAGGCGAGCAAGGTCTTCAGCAAGGAGCTGATGGTAAAGTACGGGATACCTACCGCTTTCTACAAAAAGTTCGACGACCCGAAGCTGGCGAAGGCCTACGTGGAGTCCCATAAGCCCCCCTTTGTTGTAAAGGCCGACGGGCTTGCCGCGGGCAAGGGGGTCATCATATGCGGCTCAATGGAAGAGACGTTTCGCGCCATAGACTCGATAATGGTGGAATCGGCCTTCGGCGCCGCTGGAAAAAGGATAGTCGTTGAGGAGTTCCTGCGGGGCGAGGAGGCGTCGTTTCTCGCCATAACCGATGGAAATACCGTTCTCCCTCTCGCTCCGGCGCAGGACCATAAGGCGATCTACGACAACGACAAGGGGCCAAATACCGGCGGCATGGGCGCGTACTCCCCCGCCCCTCTTGTAACGCCTGAGATGGAAAAAGAGCTGATCTCGACTGTCATGGTCCCGGCCGTAAAGGCGATGGAGGCCGAGGGGAGGCCCTATAAGGGGGTGCTTTACGCGGGCCTTATGATAAGCGAAGGTCAAGCGAAGGTCCTTGAGTTCAACTGCAGGTTCGGGGACCCGGAGACTCAGCCAATAATGATGCGTCTCGAGGACGACCTTTTCGACGTCCTCATGGCAACGGTTGAAGGAAGGCTTGACGGCATTAGGCTTAAATGGAGCGACAGGTGGTCAGTATGCGTGGTCATGGCCTCAAAGGGGTATCCTGAAAGCTACGAAAAAGGCAAAGCGATAGAGGGGCTCGGTGAGGCGGCGAAGCTAAGGGACGTCATGGTATTCCACGCGGGGACGGCCTTGAAGGACGGCCACGTGGTCACGTCGGGCGGCAGGGTCCTCGGGGTTACGGCCCTTGGAGAGGATATAAAAGGGGCTATCGAGCGGGCATACGAGGCCGTCGGGAAGATATCTTGGGACGGGGCCTACTTCAGAAGGGACATCGGAAGAAGGGCGATACCCGGGACCGTCTGACATTACAAAAAACCGGCTTAATGGGAGAGCCTATTTATGGCGGAAGCGAAAAAACCTCTTGTAGGGATACTTATGGGAAGCGATTCGGACTTAAACGTCATGGAGGAGGCTGTAAACGTCCTCAAAAGGTTCGGCGTGCCCTATGAAGTGACGGTCTCCTCGGCGCACAGGACCCCGAGGCGGACCTCTCTTTACGCAAAGAACGCCTCGAAAAGAGGGATCAAGATAATAATAGCCGGCGCCGGCAGCGCCGCTCACCTTGCCGGGTTTATAGCTGCCGAGACGACCATCCCGGTAATAGGGGTGCCAATAGAATCGAGCCCGTTAAAGGGGCTTGACGCCCTTCTTTCGACCGTCCAGATGCCCGGAGGCATTCCCGTTGCATCGATGGCGATAGGAAAGGCCGGGGCCAGGAACGCCGGTATCTTCGCCGTTGAGATACTTTCCCTTGCGGACGCGAGGCTTGCCGGAGAACTCAAGGCCTACAGGAAGGAATTGGAACGGCAGGTCCTTGCGAAGGCCAAAAAGATAACCATTTAGGACCATATTAACACGCATTTGCAAAATACAAAAAAGCCGCTCATCTCGGGCCCGGCTTTTCCGCCGGGAAAGGCGCGCGAGTTCTTTGGGACCGGCGGGGTCATTGCCTACCCCACCGAGACCTTCTACGGCCTTGGCGTGGACCCCTTTAACGACGAAGCCGTACAAAGAC
>DAIDBB010000427.1 GCA_027310325.1 bacterium
GCCCACGCTCCTTTAGACGTCTTCCTCCTTAGTCCCGGCCACCCACTTGTCTCCCTTTCCCTTAAATACCCCGTACTCGCTTATTTTAAGGCCCATCCTCTTGGCCCTGTCCCGCAAGGCCACGTTGTGGGCCTTTGAGCCCGTAAAGTACTGAAGCGCCGCCCCGAAGGATTTCTTGTCAAGCGTACGGATATCGACCTGGAGCCCTATTTTGGTGACGACCGTGGATTTGGTCTCCCCTTTGGAAAGGACCTCCTTTACGTCCGGATGCTTGACGAAGTGGTCCATAACGGCCCATGGGTCGGTGCAGGTGGCAAGTATATCCACGTCCCCTATCGTATCTTTCCATCTCCGGAGGCTCCCCGCCGGGATTACGTCTATAGTGCCGCGGACCTCTCTTATATGCTCAACAAAAGACTCGGCGTATTTAAGGGCTACGGAAAGTTTGAACTTCGACGATACGGCCTTTAGCTCTGAGATGGCCTTCAAGACCTTCTGTTCGGATAATTCCCCGAATCCCGGAAGCTCCCTCAGTTTCTGCCCGGAAGCGGCCTTGCGGAGCTCCTCCACGCTCGCTATGCCGAGTTCCTTATAGAGGAGCGCCGCCTTCTTGGGCCCTACCCCTGAGACCTTAAGGACATCGAGCATGCCCGCCGGCAACTCTTTAAGAAGGTCTTCAAGGTACTGGCATTTACCTCTTGTAAGGAGCTCTATTATCTTAGCTCGTATGCTTTCGCCTATGCCGGGGATCCCTTTTAGGTTGTCCTCACCACCTTCGTCATAAAGCCTCTTGAGGCTCTCGGTAAGACCTTCTATGACAAGTCCGGCGTTCTTGTAAGAGCGTATCCTGAACCTGTCCCCGCCTTTTATCTCGAGGAGGTCGCCGATCTCGTAAAATACCCGGGCTATCTCTGTATTCTCCATTTTCCCTACCCAGGCCTATTATATAATATTTTTCGTTGACAACAATCTCCCTATTACCTACACTGGAAAAGTTTAGTAACTTTAGACATATAAACTGGTTCCCGAATCTGGTATCTTATCGGCATGAACGACATCTCAAACAAATCCGGCAGAAAAAAATTGATAGGCGTTTTTGACTCTGGGATCGGCGGGCTCACGGTCTTAAGGGAAATAACAAGGCTTTTGCCTTCGGAAAATACCGTATATCTCGGAGATACCGCAAGGGTCCCGTACGGAAGCAAATCAAAACAGACCGTTGAGAGGTACTCTGTAGAGGACGCGAACTTCCTTGTAAGGCACAATATAAAGCTCCTTGTGACCGCCTGCAATACGGCGTCAGCCTATGCCCTTACGAGGCTTAAAAATGAGTTTGATATACCTGTCATCGGGGTGATAGAGCCCGGCGCAAGGGCCGCTGTGGCGGCGACAATTGCAAATAAGATAGGGGTAATAGGCACCGAGGGGACGATCAAAAGCAGCGCTTACTGTGCCGCCATCAAGTCTATCAATCCGGCCGTATCGACCTTTGTAAAGGCTTGTCCCCTGTTCGTGCCCCTTGTTGAAGAGGGCTGGGCCAACGACGAGGTGACAGCCGTCATAGCGTCCAGGTACCTTGAGGACATAAAAGGGTCCGGCGTCGACACCCTTGTGCTCGGATGCACTCACTACCCGCTACTCAAGGAAACTATCGGTGCTATAATGGGTAAAAGTGTGGCTCTCGTGGATTCAGCGGCCTCTACAGCGAACGAAGTAAAACGCATCCTTACTGATAGAGGCCTCCTGAACGACGGCAGTCCAGGGGAAGCGGTGCGCAAGTTCTTTGTTACGGATTCGCCGGAGCGGTTCTTAACCGTCGGAAGGCGTTTTTTTGGCGATGGACTCGATCAGGCGGAACTTGCGTTTCTGGAATGACTATCTATGGCCAAGAAAAAAGGTCCTGCTCAACCTGAAAGGTATCCTAAAAAAGGCGGACTCCGGCCGGTAATAATCATAGCTTTCATTACGTTAATAGCCGGGATATTTCTCCTTGTCAGGTTCGGCGACAGGTTATTCAGGACGCAGCAGGTCGCGGAGCAGGCCGCTTCAAAGGAAGTAGATATCTACTTTAGTAGCGCTGACGGCGAGCACCTGAAGGCCGAACGACGGCGGATAAGTCAGGGCCCGAAGGAATCGGAGATAAAAGAGGTCCTGACGATTCTCGTCAAAGGGCCCAGGAACCCGGACTTCGGCAGGACCGTGCCCGACGGCACCAGGGTCCTTGACGTAAGCGTAAAAGGACGGACGGCCTTCGCGGATTTCAGCTCGGAGATAATAAAGAACCATCCAGGCGGGTCTTCCGGAGAGCTTGAGACCATTTACTCGATAGTCGACACCATCACCCTTAATTTCCCCGAAATAATGGACGTTCAGATACTTGTGGAAGGCAAAAAAGAGGAGACCCTCGCCGGCCATATAGATATAAGCCTCCCGCTTGCACCGGACAGGAAAATAATATCCTGAAGGGAATATCCCACGGTCCATGGTTAATATGAGAAAAAATAAGTTCAGGCTCGAAAAGGACTCTCTCGGCGAACTCCCCGTCCCAAGGGAAGCCTATTTCGGCATCCAGGCCTTGAGGGCCTCCAGGAACTTCCCTATAAGCGGAATACCCCCCAAGCCGATATTCATAGCCGCTACAGCCATGGTCAAGAAAGCGGCCTGCATCGCAAATATCGAACTAGGGCTCATCGATAAAAATAGAGGGCCCGCCATCATAAAGGCGGCGGACGAAGTCATCTCCGGCAGGTTCAATGACCAGTTCATAGTCGACGTCTACCAGGCCGGGGCCGGCACGTCCCACAATATGAACGCGAACGAGGTCATCGCCAACCTGGCCATAGAGATCCTCGGCGGTCGCAGAGGCGATTACAATCTCGTTCATCCGAATGACCACGTAAATATGAGCCAGTCCACGAACGACACCATGCCTACCGCTTTAAGGGTCGCGGCCATCTTTTCATCCGGCGTGCTTATGGAGGCACTTATTGGCCTTGAGACTGAGCTTAAGCGGAAGGCCAGGGAATTTGACAGGATCATAAAATCCGGCAGGACCCATCTTCAGGACGCGGTCCCCATAAGGCTCGGCCAGGAATTCGGGTCTTATGCGTCATCCGTTCGAAGCTCGATAGAGAAGATAGAATCGGCTGGCGTTAGACTTAGGCGGATAGGGCTGGGTGGGACTGCGGTCGGCACGGGGTTGAACACCCACCCCCTTTACAGGAAAAAGGTCTTAAGGGCCCTCTCCGAGGTAACAGGCATAAGGGGCCTGAAGAGAGCGCCTGATGCCTTTGAGGCGCTTAACGGGGCCTCGGACTACACCGCGATTTCAAGCGCCTTGAATGACGCCGCCATTGAGCTCATCCGCATAGCCAATGACCTGAGGCTCTTAAGCTCGGGCCCAAGGACGGGCCTCGCTGAAATAACCCTGCCCGCGGTCCAGCCCGGGTCATCGATCATGCCGGGAAAGGTGAACCCGGTAATGGCTGAAATGCTCGATATGGTATGTTTTCAGGTCGCGGGGAATAACCTTGCCGTGACCCTCGCCTCGCAGGCCGGCCAGCTCGAGCTTAACGTAATGCTCCCTGTGATAAATTACAATATCCTCCAGTCGATCGACATCCTCATCTCATCTGTAAAAGTATTTACGGAAAAGTGCGTGAAGGGCATCAATGCTGACCCATTGAGGTGCCGCGCGTACTTTGAGAACTCCGTGGGGCTGGCGACCGTCCTCAATAAGTTTATAGGTTATGAGAAGGCCGCAATGGTAGCGAAAGAATCGGCCTCGACCGGAAAGACCCTAAAAGAGATAGTCAACGAGAAAGGGGTCATGACGGAGAAGGAGTGGGATAGACTCCTTGACCCGCTGTCCATCACCGAACCGGAGAACCCGGCTGGAAAAATAAGAAGATGAATTGAATATCGCGGTGAGGGGCAACCTTTCAATTATTTCTTCTCGACCGGCATACCCGCCTTGACCCAGGCGTTAAAACCGCCAAGTAAGGCGCTAGCAGATTGGAAGCCGTTCTGAAGTAGTATCTGCGCCGCACGGGCGCTCGAGTGTTCTTCGGTTCAGGTACAGTAGGCAACGACGTCTTTTTTACGGTCCAGCTCATTAAGCCTCCCCTCGAGTTCGTCCAGGGGTATCCTGATGGAACCGGGCAACTTGACGTTGCTGTTTCCGTAATCAACCGGGTTCCTCACGTCGAGGAGAATAAAGTCACCTTTAAGGTCGATCTTTTTCTTCAGGTCTTCTTTTGATATCCTTGGAATGTTATCCATCGTATCCTCCCCGCGTTTTAACCGGCCTTTTTGATCAGCGCCTTCATATCTTTTAGCGTTATCACATCGGCGCCCTTTTTGGTCATCTCTTTCATGGCGCGCTCGGAATCGCCTTTTTTAACGTCTACCCCTTTTATGGCGTCTCCCAGGACAGTTACCTTGAACCCCGCCCTCAGGCCGTCGAGTACGGTCTCTTTTACGCAATAATCCGTGGCAAGACCTCCGACATAGACACGGTCGATACCCGAATCCTTAAGAGCCTGTGAAAGAAGCCTTCCCGAAGGGTCCCTTCCCTGAATCCCGGAATATCCTTCATCATCAGGAAGATCGCCAGTTGTTATGATTCTGGCATCTTTAGGCAGGTTCAGGTCCTTGTGAAATTCGGCCCCTTTAGTCCCCTGCACGCAGTGAACGGGCCACTTGCCGCCATATTTCGCGAAGTGTATGGTCTTTTCAGGATGCCAGTCTCTTGTCGCAAAGACCAAAAATCCGGCGGCCTTGAATAGCTCGATATAGCCGTTCAGGACCGGAACGATCGTATCTCCATCCTTTACCGGCAACGACCCGTTCGCGCAAAAGTCGTTTTGCATATCGACTACTATAAGGGCTGAATTCTCTCTCATAATCCCAATTTTTTAAGGCTTTTTAACGTATTTTAACTCCTAATTAAACCATATCATCTTTTGAAACAGTGTCAAGCTTGCTTGATTATTGGAAACCATATGAGGTTGAAAAAAGAGTAAAAATAATATAATCTCAATAAATCAAAAAAATTCAGAAAAAAGGGGTTTATGATGCGCTATCCCATAAGGATCCTGTTTTTTTTAATCGCCATTTTTGTCTTTGAGGCCCCGGCATGGGCTGAGCCTGGAGTGCCTTTTGAAACTACACTTAAAAACGGCCTTACCGTCATAATCGAAGAAGAGCATTCGGCCCCGGTGGCTGCCGTTGAAATGTGGGTCAAGGTTGGAAGCGCCGATGAGACCGAGAAAGAGGCCGGTCTTTCTCACGTCTTCGAACACATGCTATTTAAGGGCACACAGAAGAAAAAGGTGGGTGAGATCGCGAAGATCGTTGAGTCCGTTGGCGGCAACATCAACGCCTTTACATCCTTCGACAATACCGTTTTTCACCTGGCCGTCCCCAGCCGGAATTTTTCTACCGGACTCGACATCATAAGCGACGCCATCCAGCATTCTTCTTTTGACCCGGGTGAGCTGAAAAAGGAACTGGAAGTGGTGCTCGAGGAACTAAGAATGAACGAGGATGACCCTGGAAGGAAGCTTTACAAAACGCTCCTCGCCAACGCCTACGCCGAACACCCTTACAAAAGGCCAGTGATCGGGTATCAAAGCGTCATAGAAAATCTCAAGAGGGATGAGCTTATCGCTTTCTTTAAAAAATGGTACATCCCCAACAATATGACGCTCGTTATTGTCGGCGACGTAAATAAGGACGCCGTGCTAAAGGAGATCAACGAGGCCTTCAGGGATTTCAAGAGCGCGCCCGATCCGCACAAAAAAAGGCCGGTCGAGCCCGTTCAAGAAGAGCTTAAGGTCGGCATAATAAACCAGCCGATAAAGGAGTCGCATCTGGCCGTCGGGTTCCATATCCCTGATTTAAAGGATCCGGACATATATGCCATAGACGTTTCGGCCAATATCCTGGGCTCCGGGGAAAGCTCCAGGCTCTATAAAAGGCTTAAGATCCAGGACTCCCTCGTCCATACGGTATCCTCCTATGCCATGACCCTCAAAGACCCCGGTCTTTTAATGGTATCCGCGAACCTTGAATCAAAGAACGTGGATATGACCGTCTCGGAGACGTTAGAGGAGATAAGGAGGCTCGGCTTTGACGGGCCTAACCCGGAAGAGCTTCAGAAGGCGAAACTCAACCTCGAAAGCGAATTCGTATATTCGAGGGAGACCATGCAGGGCATAGCCCAGAAGCTCGGGTACTATAAGACCAACGCCGGCGGCATCGACTTTGAGAAAAAGTACCTGGAGGGATTGAGGAAGGTGACCGACCAGGACGTAAGGCGGATCATTAATAGATACTTCCTTCCGGAAGGGATGACGGTCGCCGTGGTCGCGCCAATTGCCGACAAGGACCTCGTTACAAAGGCCGGCATAATAAAGACGGTAGCCGCGGCCAAGGAAAAGGCCGGCAAGGAGTTTGCCGGGGAGAAGGACGCTCCAGAGATAACCAGGGTAAAGCTCGATAACGGCATGACCCTCATTGTAAAAGAGGCGCATTCAAACCCTACGGTCGCTTTCTATGCGGCATTTCCAGGTGGGCTTAGATCGGAGGATGAAAAAACGGACGGTATTGGCAATTTGACGGCCGGAATGCTTACGAGGGGCACTGCAAAGATGTCGCGTAGCGATATATCGAGGGAACTGGACGAGATGGCCGGGGAACTTAGCGGTTTCTCGGGCTGGAACTCTGCCGGAGTTCAGGGAAAATTCCTTTCAATGTACTTCGACAGGGGTTTAAGCCTATTCGCTGACGTATTGACCACCCCGTCATTTCCGGAAAGTGAACTTGCAGACCTTAAAAAGGACGTACTGGCGGCCATAGCCAGACAGGAAGATAACCTTCCCAGCTACACTTTCAAACTTCTCTATAAGGCCCTTTACAAGGCACACCCGTATGGCATGCCGGCGCTGGGCACACCTGACACCGTAAAGTCTTTTACAAAGGATGACCTTGTGCGCCGGTACCAGGAGGTCTTTGTCCCTCGGCGGATGGTGCTTACGATCGTCGGTGACATCAAAAGGGATTACGCTATTGCCAGGGTAAAGGAGCTTTTCAAGGACTTTAAGAGAGATGCCGCGCCGTTGCCTGTTCCCCCGGCTGAAGTCCACCAGGTTGAAATAAGGACCACGGGAGCGGTAAAGACCAAGGAGCAGACGAATATCGGGATTGGTTTCCTTGGCACGTCCATAGGAAGCGAAGACAGTTATCCGCTGCGGGTGATGACGGAAGTCCTTTCGGGACAGGGAGGAAGGCTCTTTATAAATCTCAGGGACAAGAGAAGCCTTGCTT
>DAIDBB010000405.1 GCA_027310325.1 bacterium
GTATCCATCTCGCTTACTTCCGTTAGGTCCATCACCAGCTCTTTTGCAGAAAAGAGATGCGCCGCAAGCCCTTTTTTAAGCTCACGAGCGTTATAGATGGTCATCTCCCCGCTTACCCGGATATTGAGGACGTCCCCGTCCATATGTGCGCTTATGCTCATCCTATTCCCCTTACGGCATCACCAGCTTCGATACGGCATCGAGCATCTGCTCGGGCTTAAAGGGCTTTACCACCCAGGCCCTGGCCCCGGCGGCCTTGCCCTCCTGCTTACGCGCCTCCTGCGATTCGGTCGTAAGCATGATGACAGGCGTAAACCTGTATGCGTCCGTCGACTTCAGGGACTTGAGGAACATTATGCCGTCCATGTTCGGCATATTGACGTCGCAGACTATGAGGTTTATCTTCTGGCCCGTTAGTTTACTGAGCGCGTCCCTGCCGTCGGTGGCCTCTATAACGTCATAGCCGGACTTCTTCAGCGTAAGGTTTACGACCTGCCTGATCGATGCCGAATCGTCCACCACCATTATCGTCTTTGCCATCTTTTTTCTCCCTTTTTTAGGGTTTCGCTGAACCGTTTCATCACATCGCTAAAAGCCAGAAAGACGTTTAAAAGAATGTAACTCCGCCGATTTCAGCGGGAGCCGGGTCGCTTTTGACGGCATTTTCTGATGACCCGCGGGTTGCGCCCTTTTTATGTAATTTGACAACGTTACTGTGGATGATCCTCTGCCTGTCCATCACGTATTTCCTCGCCACGTCTTCGGCCTTTAGGCTCGACGACCTGCACTCCTCTGAACATTCGTCGTGCGAAAGGCAGACTTTGAGGACATCCGAGTACTCCTCTGATTCCCTGAGCGTATCAATGACGAGCTCCACCTGCTGGCGCACAATATCCTGGAACTGGACCCCGGCCAGAAGCTCCAGTACCTCTTTCGCGACAAGGGAGCCGCTCGTCCCGACCTCCGAGAGGACCTCCTTATTGAGGTTGTAAAGCCCCCTGTAGCTCTCTCCTTGCGCAGCGAGCTGGTTTTCGAGGTTGGCGAGGAGTGCTATCTCTTCAGAATGGTTCTTCCGGTTGAGTTTGCTTGAGAACTCTATGTCGTCGGCCAGCTCCACCATGGCTTTGCCTATGCTGGAGGCCGCCTTCTCGGATTGGGAAGAGAGTTTCCTTACCTCATCGGCCACTATCGCGAAGCCCCTTCCATGCTCTCCTGCCCGCGCCGCCTCTATGGCCGCGTTTAGCGCGAGGAGGTTAGTCCTGTCGGCTATGTCCTTCATTATCTCGACAAACTCAGTCATCGACCGGGCTTTTTCCGCGAGGCTCATGACGACCCTGTAATCCTTCTCGACTTCCGAGGCCCTTGTCCCTGCGTATTCCCTCAAGAGCGCAACTACCTTTCCGTTGGCCTCGATCGTGGCGTCGGACTCTTTCAGGAGCTCTATGCCCTTTTTTCCGAGCGTCTCGATCGTCGAGTTAAGCCCGCTCATCGCCGTGTCTATGTCGTTCGCCTTGCCTATGATCCTGTCAGCCGCGCGCTCCGTCTGCTTGACGACGTTCTTGAGATGCGCGCCGGCAAGGGCGTTGAGTTCGCCATGAGTGCCAAAGAACCCGATGAGCCTTTCCCGCCTCTCTTTGTTTCCTTCGTCGTCAGCCGCTTCCCTGAGCAAGTCCTTCCCGCTAACGGTCCTCCCCGTCAGCCTTACGACAAGGAGAAACGCGAGGATACCGGGCGCGGCCCACAAGACGCCCCTTACGGGCGACCCGCCTGAAATAAATTCGACCGCGGCCCCAGACGCCGCGGTCGCGATTAGTATGCAAAGTACCGTCAGGGACCCTGGGCGGCGCATTAGAATAAGGTCTTCGGCTTCTTTTACTTTCTCCTTTTCATTCATATTTTGCCTCGCACCCGAGTAAACCTTACCGGAGCATCCGTTAGGAATGTCGTTAAGTCACGTAAGTGCCTGTCCTGCCAAGGGCCCATTTTCACCTATCTAAGAAGTTATTTTCGTTGATCTAACTTAGTCTATCGGGTCGTTTTTCATTAAAGTAACCTCTCACTTTATAGTCCTTAAGATGATGAGCCTATAGTCTATAGGACTATAAGTATCTCAACCCTTATATCGGTAGGGTCCTAAATAACTTTAATGATCTAAAGGCCGGTTTAGTTTATGGATATTTTATTAAATATATCGCTGAATTAGCTACTTTTCAGCGAAACGAGGCCCCTATTCTTCCGTCATTGTCAGAGCACCTAAAATGCAGAAAAATCCCCCTTTATCAGGTCGTTTCCATTAAAGCTTTCATCCTTTAGGCCGATATATTCAGTAGTCCATAGGACTATAGCATCATAATCTTTCGGACTACCATTTCGATGTTCGTCAGTCGCCGGACTATATTATTAAAGAGGGATCGAGAGTTATGACAGAGTGCAAAAACGCCTTTTTGGATCACGAGGACGCTTCTAATGACAGCCGCTTCAAGGACGCGCGGCAAATGGGCGCCGTCAATGACGCTGAGGGAGGCGCGGACGAGGCGGATGCCTTCTACCGGACGCTCTTCGAGCAGTCTCCGGCCGGGATCCTTATCATCGACACGGTCACCTCGCTTCCGGCCAGATTCAATGAGACAGCCTGCCGTCAGCTTGGCTACACGCGCGAGGAGTTTTCCAGGATGCGTATCTTCGACCATGACGCCGCGGAGAGCTCGGAAGAGACAAAGACGCGCATAAACGGGATCTTCAAGGCCGGACAGGGTTCATTTGAGACAAAACACCGCGCGAAGAACGGCGAGACCAGGGACGTGCTCGTGACCATCAAAAAGACGGAGCTTCACGGCAAGCCGTTCTTTTACGCCGTGTTCAGGGACATCACCGACGTAAGACGGGCTGAGGAAGAGAACCGCATGAAGGCCAACCTTCTGGACGCGGCCATCGACTCGATACTCCTCAATGATTTTGACGGCAACTTCGTTTACGCGAACCGGGCGGCACACATGTCGCGGGGATACTCGAAGGA
>DAIDBB010000429.1 GCA_027310325.1 bacterium
GGTCTGTAAATCTTGAAAGAAGCCTAATAAGTGTAAGGATTCTTTCCTCTTTTGCCTTTTTAGTTACTTTTGGCTTTTTCCCAAGAGCATTACCGAGATTTTTAAAAAACAGCGTATCCCCGTGATACTGTCTATCAGCAATTATTTTTTGAACAAACGGCATGCCTATCCAAGTCTTATCCCATTCAACCAAGCTATGAATAGATCTCCTATCTCCTTTCTTGGCTTTTTGGAATACATCGAAGATTATCTTTTTATTATGCTTCTTAAAATCATCGACTTCTCTTTTAAGCCTATTATAAACATTCTGTCCGATGTTTGTAAGAATAATAGGCCATGCCTCATCAAATTTTTCTATACTCTGGCTTAAAGGCCCTTTAGCATTTATTTTCAAGCCTCCCATGAAAAAAATATGCTCTCTTACCTCTGCCATTAATCTGACCCTGAATATCTCTTTAAGTTCTTCGGACCAAGAGATAGGAAAAACCCGCTGGTTCAAAAGCCAACGTGCTATATTATTTTCAGCATCCTGTATTGATATGTTTTTCCTTTCCTTCATTCTGATTCCTCGCCTCCTTAACGGCGCTCCCACAAGAAAAACTTGGGGGAAGGTCGGTAGGAGTTCCGGGCTTGTCGGGGATCGGCCTATCCCGCAAAGTTCAAGCTATATTATCACGCCTTTCTTTCATGTTTAAATCACATATTATCATGATTGGGAAGATTATGAATTGCACGAAAGATGGCGGACTCAAACGGCTTCGTGGGAAGACTCCATCGCACCCTCTTGGACGAGCACTTCCGCATACAGGGTAAGAAGCAGGACAATACGGTCGAGGAGATGCAGACCGATCATATTCTTAGAGAAAAGTCTTCTTTATCTAGTGTAAGATTCGGGCTGTAGTAAGGGTCTCCTTTTCCCAGTATATGTTTCCACTTCTTTTGAAATAATTCTATTTCCTGTCTGAATCTTTCCTGCTTCTCAGGCGTATCTTCATATCCCCTTGTTGTAGATTCGTAATGATAGAGTTCTGCATAAGGTGTCCAGACGATCAAATACCCTTTTTCACGGAACTTCATGCACAGGTCAATGTCGCTAAGTGCCAACGCGTATCCTTCATCGAATCCGCCAACCTCTTCAAAGACATCCCTTCGCGTCATAAGGCAGGCCCCGGTAACAGCAGACAGGTTTTGAACGACCTGCAGCCTGGCAAAATAACCCGGGGACTCTCTCGGAAAGCCTTTGTGGGAATGCCCCGCACCCCACCCTATCCCTACTATTACACCTGCATGCTGAATGGTATTATCG
>DAIDBB010000435.1 GCA_027310325.1 bacterium
ATATCCACTCGCCGAGGGCCATGGATATGGCCCCGGCCAAAAGCCCGGCTATGCCGGTAAGGAGGATGTTCCTTGCGGCAAGGGCCGCCCCTGCCACCCCCATGACGAGGTTGAAGTTCGACAAGAGCCCGTCGCTCGCGCCAAGGACCGCGGCCCGAAGGGCGTTGCCCCCGGCGACCCTGTGGCGGCCCTCAAGCCTCGCAAGCGTCCCTCCCGCTACCCCGCCGGAGGTCTTTTCGAGCGTCCTTAAGAGCGTGGCGTGCGACCTCTCTTCCGCGACGAGCCCCTTTGAGTCCGCATGTCCGGCGTAGTCCTCTGTCCCGACGTCCTCCATCGCCGACAGCGCCGGAAGCACGGCCTCTACGCCGAACCATCTCGCAAGGAGTATGAGGGCCCGCGTGCGGAAGGCGGGCCAGAACTCCGGGACCGCAATGCCCGCCTCCTTCAATTTTTCCTCCCACATGCGGGCGTGCCTCTCCTCGGTCTCGGCGAGCCTTTTATACAGGCCCGCTATCTTCGGGTTCTTGTCGGTCCCGGAGAAGGCGCGGTAGAGCATGGCGCTATTCCTCTCGTCGTCGAGAAAGGCGATATACCTTCTTATGTCGTCGGGGCTTGCCATATTATTACCTTGAATGATTATATCAGAGTCGAATGAACGGGGCTCGTTTCCTCCTTCCCCCCTTGCGGGGGAAGGCCGGGATGGGGTGGGGTATACTTGTCATTTGCAAGCGAAGTCGAATGATTCGGAGGCTTCAAAAACTATTTTTCACCCCCACCCTTCCCTCCCCCGTCGAGGGGGAGGGGTATTAGCCCCTCATTCTTTCGTTATCTTCTGGTTCTTTCCGATGAAAAGATAGAGGAGCACGCCGACGGGCGGGAGGAATATGAGGACGAGTATCCAGATCAGCTTGTTGTACCCGGTGAACTCGTTCTTAAGTATATCGACTATCGACCAGACCCATGCGATGAAGAAGAAAAGCAGTACGGCGAACCAGACGAGGCCCATGACGAGCGCCGCCCCCATCATCCTGTCCATTGTCCCGTAAGTCTGCCAGTGATACATTGTCGCCTCTCTTTAAATCAGCTCTTTTAGTAAGGGCTGTCATTGCGAGCGGGTGAGCCGAAGCCCTGAGCGAAGCGAAGGGGAAGCAATCTGTATTTACTTGCAATGGCAAGTCTATCACTACTTCGAAAGTCCGGGTTCAGGTTGCAAACCTAAACCCGCAAAAAAATAAGTACCGGACGCTTTACCCCTTCCCCCCTTGCGGGGGAAGGCAGGGATGGGGGGTAGATTTAGCCCTACCTCCTGCACCAGGGGCAGAACTTCCACCCCTTTTCCTTCGCCCTGCCGCAGTCCGGGCAGCGGTCGGACAGCAGGCACCCGCAGTACGGGCAGCTCATGTAGTCGGGCTTTACGTACTCGCCGCAGTGGCCGCAGCTCTTGAGCGTCTCGTCGGCGTCCACGTAAAGTACGCGAAGGAGCTCCTCGATCGAAGTGACCCCGGCCCTGGCCTTCCCGGCCCCGTCCTCGCTTATGAACCTCAGGCCCCCGTCCACGGCGGCCTTCATTATGGCGTCCTCGGCCGCGCCCTCGGCAATGAGCTCCCTTATCCGGGCGTTGAACGCCAATACCTCGAAGACCCCGGCCCGCCCCCTGTAGCCCGTGTTCCTGCACTCGGCGCAGCCCCTTGCGCTGAAAAAGACGGTGCCTGTGGACTTCTTCAAGCCCAGCTTCACCAGGTCTTCATCAGTCGGCCTGTGCGGCTCCTTGCACTTAAGGCAGAGCTTCCTTACGAGCCTCTGCGCGACTATCCCGTTTATGGACGAGGCGATAAGGTACGGCTGTATGCCCATGTTCCGGAGCCTCGTTACCGCAGCGGCGGCCGTATTGGTATGCAAAGTGGAGAGCACGAGGTGGCCCGTTAAAGAGCTCTGCATCGCTATCTGGGCGGTCTCCTGGTCCCTCATCTCGCCGACCATTATTACGTCCGGGTCCTGCCTCAGGACCGAGCGGAGCCCGTAGGCGAAGGTGAGCCCGGTCTTCTCGTTTATCGAGACCTGCTTTACGTCCCCGAGCTCGTACTCGACAGGGTCCTCGAGCGAGACTATGTTTATCGAGGGCCTCTTCACCTCGTTTATCATGGCGTAGAGGGTCGAGGTCTTGCCGCTCCCGGTGGGTCCGGTCACGAGCACAAGGCCCTGGGGCTTCGAGACCATCGCCTTCGCCTTCTTCAGCCCGTCCTCGGAAAGCCCTATCCCGGAGAGGGCCGGGATGTTCGAGCCCGTGTCCAGTATCCTTATTACGATGGATTCTCCGTACTGTATCGGGAGGGTCGATACGCGGAGGTCCACCTCCCTGCCTTCCATCCTTACCTTGATGCGGCCGTCCTGGGGTATCCGCTTCTCGGCTATGTCGAGGCGGGCGAGGATCTTGACCCTCGACGTCACCGACCCCTGGACCCACTTGGGCAGGTCGAGGACGTCTACAAGGAGGCCGTCCACGCGCTCGCGGACGGCGACATTTTTTTTTCGGGGCTCGATGTGCACGTCGCTCGCCCTGTTCCTCACCGCCGCGGAGATGATGTTATTTACCATCCTTATTATCGGCGGCGAGTCGCTTTTCCCCGCGTCCTCGACCTCGGACGGCTCGACCCTGTCGGGAAGGACCTCGACCACGCCCGCGCCCATCTTCTCCAGTATCTCGTGGACGGGCCCGGAGAGGTGGTAGTAGCGCTTTATGGCTTTTTTAATCTCCGTTGCGGTGGATACCGCGGGCTCGAAGTTCCTGTCTATGGCGAACCCTATGTCCTTCAGCGCCTCGAAGTTGAGGGGGTCGGCCATCACGACCGTAAGCGTCCCCTTTTCGAGGTTGAGCGGGAAGATCGCGTGCTTCTCGCAGAGCCTTTCGGGGATGAGCTCTATGGCGGAAGGGTCCGCGACCGCGGTCTCGAAGTCTATGAAGGGGATGCCGAGCTGGGTCGAGAGGGCTACCGCTATCCCCAGCTCCGAGACCAAGCCGAGGTCGACGAGCGTCTCGCCGAGGCGCCTCCTGGTCCTCTTCTGCGCCTCTATCGCGCTCTGGAGCTGGGGCTGCGTTATGTAGCCGGCTTCTACAAGGAGCGCGCCTATCTGCCTGAAGTCCTTTTTGGGTCTCTGCATTCAAGCACCCCCGTTCTTCGATGGGTAGTGCTCTAACGTAACATAACAGGGTCAAAGGTTACAAGAACTTAAAGGCAAGGTAATACCCTATCGTGAGGTCCGCGGCGACGTGCGCAAGGTACGGGGCCTTGAGCCCCCCGGAGCGCATCCTCATGTAACCGAGGACGGAGCCGTAGAAAAAGGTCATGGCGTAACCGGCGTACCCGTTCGGGAACCCGGTTGTGAAGTGCGCGGCGGCGTAGAGGGTCGCCTGGAGAACGAGGCCCGGCCACGGCCCGAGGGCCTCTCCGATCGCGGCCTGCGAAAGCCCCCTGTAGACCGCCTCCTCGGAGAAGGCGTTAACGAAGGCGAATAGCGGCGCCCCGAAGGCGAGTATCGTCCACGCCGGGAAGAGGGCCGAAAAACGCCTTACCATCGCGGGCCCCTCGCCGAGGCTTGGGGCAAAACTGGCCCAGACAAGGAGCGCGATGAAGGAAGCTACGCTCGCCGCGATGCCTATAGCTATCGTAACGCCGTCGGCCCGGCCCGTCCTCAGCCAGCCGATGGCCTCTCTTTTCCTGAACGCCAGCATTACGAGGGTCGAGGCCGCGAGCGGCGCGAGCGCCCTTACCGAGGGCATCTGTCCCGTCAGGCCCGGCAGTACGTCCCTCAGGCCCGACATGAGGAAAAAAAGGAGCAGGAAGTGTACGGGGCCCCACGCGCGCCGGATGACGGCGATAAAGAGGAACGCGCCGAGCCCCGCCTCGTAGGTAGGGCCCATCCCGGAAAGCGCGGCGAGGTTCACGAGGACGATCGCGGCGATAACGAGCGCCCTTTCGAGGTTTCCGCGGGCGTACTTTGCCGTTATACCGGAGTTTACCCGTCCGGTTTTCCGTGGTATCATCTCTTTATGAAGGCGTGTTTCCACTGCAAAAAGGCGCTCGATATCGCGGACAGGCCCGGAAGGGGGGACGCGTGCCCGCACTGCTCGTCCGACCTTAAAGCGTGCCTCAACTGCCGGTTCCACGACGGCGCGGCCTCGAACGAATGCCGCGAGCCTTCGGCGGAGAACGTGGCCGTCAAGGACAGGGCGAACTTCTGCGAGTTCTTCGAGTTCAGGGACACGGACGCCGGGGGCGGCCCGAAGGACGACCCGATGCAGAGGCTCAAGGACCTGTTCAAGTAGTTAAATCCCTAAAGACCTTGACGTTTGGTGATGTTTCGGTGCGTCCCCGCGCCGAAACGTTCACACGCTACGCGGGTTCAGGTTTGCAACCTGAACCCGTCAGTTCGTCAGCGGAAAGAAGCCGGTTCTTATGACAAGGTCTCTTTCCCAATCGAAATATCAGGTTCAGGGTACGACCCTGAACCCGCGGAGGGTTAAATCCTTAAAGACCTTGACGTTAGCGTTCTTCTGTAAGGCTTTTTGCGCCCTGCCGGGCGCTTCGGGCCAAGGGGTTCTCCGCGCTACGGCCTCAATCCTCCTCGCTCGCCGCTTAGGCCGCTTCGCCGAGTACGGCTCGCGGCTTTTCTGCCTCGGCTCGCTCGCCCTTCCTCCATCCTTATGCGCTGTTCACCCTTGGCCCATGGGATTTTTTTAAAAACAACTATCTAAAGAAGATTGTATCATCGATGTTTCGGTGCGTCCCCGCGCCGAAACGTTCACCCGCTACGCGGGTTCAGGTTTGCAACCTGAACCCGTCAGTTCGTCAGCGGAAAGAAGCCGGTTCTTATGACAAGGTCTCTTTCCCAATCGAAATATCAGGTTCAGGGTACGACCCTGAACCCGCAAAAGAACTCACCCATAAATCCGTCATTGCGAGCGCAGCGAAGCAATCTGTCTTTTTTGCGGCCTCCTGAAGATAAATAGAGATTGCTTCGTCGCGCCAGCGGCGGGCAACGGTCAAGCGAACTCCGCGGACGATTATTGACTTTGCCACCGCGAGTGCGCTCCTCGCAATGACAAGACATTGCGCCCGCGCCCCTAGCGCACCTTCTCGGTGAAGACCTTGAAGAAGAAGTCCTCGGCCTCCTCGCCCTCGCGCGTCCTTCCCTCGAGATTGAGCTCGACGAACGCCTCTCCCCAGTAGCCCGAAAGCTCGTCTTTTACGGCGTCCGCCGCCAGGATCGCGTACTTCGCCAGGACTTCCTTCTCTTTTGCCGTAAGCAGGGCCATAGATGACCTCCCGTTATTTCGCTTCCGGGACAATTATACTATACAAAACGGACGAATGGGATTTTCCGGCTTTTTGGAAGGCGGCACCTCAGCCGGACTTTTTCTTCTCGCTCAGGTGTTTTATGCCCCACGCGGACATGTCCTCGAGTATGCGCTCGAGGCTTTTTCCGAGCGGGGTGAGGGAATACTCGACCTTCGGGGGGACCTGCGGATAGACCTTACGGAGGATTATGCGGTCGTTTTCCATCTCACGGAGCTGCTGGGTGAGCATCTTCTGGGTTATGCCGTCTATCGCGCGGTGCATCTCGCAGAACCGGCGCGTGCCCCTGAAAAGCTCGCGGAGGATCAAGACCTTCCACCTCCCGCCGATTACCCTCAATGTCGACTCCACGGGGCAGCCCGCCCCGTGCCCCTCACCGGCCGGCTTCATCGGCTTTCGCTCCATAGTATCTTTTTGGATAGTATATAACTAAAAAGTGCATACTTGACGATTTATCCTATTTAGATTATAAGGAAGGCATCGAAAGAAATCAACCGCAAAAGGCGGAACAGGAGGGAAAAATGTCGAACGGACCCTATGTAGTCATGGAGCAGCCCGGAGAAAAGTACTGGTGCGCGTGCGGGCGCACCGCCAACCCGCCCTACTGCGACGGCGCCCACGAAAGGCTCAAGACCGGAAAGGCCCCGGTGCGCGTCGTCATCGATTCGGCGAGGCAGGTCGCCTGGTGCGGCTGCCAGAGGTCGGCAAATAAGCCCTTCTGCGACGGCGCTCACAAGAAACTCAAGTAGGCGCGGCCCCGGGACCTGCCCAC
>DAIDBB010000475.1 GCA_027310325.1 bacterium
ACGGCCCGTGTGGAGGCCCTCGTAAAGGCGAACGCGGAAAGAGGAAGGGACACCCTCGTAGAGGAATTGCGCAGATCAACCACTTAAGGAGCCAGGACATGAGCTTAATCAATTCCCCCGAAGCGGCGTTCAGGCTGGCACGGACTATCATATCCGACATCGCCCTCTATAACAGGGACAAGATCCTTAGCGGCATAAAGAACGACAACATCTTTGAGCTTCTTGAAAAGGAGCTCAAAGAAGGCCTGGACCTTTACAGGAGCAGGGTCTCCGCGGACATCGACAGGAAAAACAACTTTTACAACAGGGCCATTGTCGACATCCTCATTAAAAGAAACGGCAACATAGAGTCCGACATATGGTAGTCCGCCGCATCGCGATTAATCCCGGCAAACCCGTTCAATAAAATCCGCACGCATTTTAAAGAAGGGCGAAAAGGGCCCGGCCTTTACTTCCGTCCATTCGTTTTTTTCATGGAATATTCTTGAGATGGAAAATACCCTGAACTTCATCGTCTCGAAAGAAGAGGCTTCAATGAGGCTCGACATATTCCTTACGGGTAAGATAACCGGGCTTACGCGCTCAGGGATAAAAAAACTATTTAGCGAAGATAAGGTCCTCGTCAACGGCAGGCCCTCCAAGGCGGGGCACAGGATAAGGTTTAACGAGGGCGTAAGCGTTACGGTCCCCGAGCAGGCCCCTCTTACGCTTAAGCCCGAGGAGCTGCCCCTGGATATACTTTATGAAGACGACGACGTCCTGGTAATAAACAAGGGCGCAGGGATGGCCGTCCACCCTGGCGCTGGCAGGATTACAGGGACGCTGGCCAACGCCATAATAAGCCATACCAAAAACGTCTCGAGGATAGGCGGCGAGCTACGCCCCGGCATAGTCCACAGGCTCGACAGGGATACGACCGGGGTCCTTGTGGTGGCCAAGACCGACCCGAGCCACATAAGCCTCTCGAAGCAGTTTAAGGACCATACGACCGCGAGGACCTATCTTGCCCTTGTATGGGGGACCTTCAAGGAGAGCGAGGGCTCTATCGACATCCCGCTCGGAAGGGACCTTACGCACAGGAAAAAGATATCCCCGAGGACCCGGAAAGGAAGGACCGCGCTGACCAACTACAGGGTCCTCAGAAGCTATCCCCAGATGACGTTGCTTGAGATAACGCCGAGGACAGGGCGCACGCATCAGATAAGGGCGCACCTTTCCGCCATAAATCACCCGGTCGTTGGGGACCGGGTATACGGCAGGAAAAAGCCTGCCCAGGGGCTTCCCAAGCCCCTGGATGAAGCCCTGAGAAAGGTCAAGAGGCAGTTCCTCCACGCGCAAAAACTCGGTTTTATCCATCCCGTGAAAGGGTCCTATATGGAGTTCACGGCAGAGCCGCCGAAGGATATGGATGATATACTTGTACTGCTTAAGGGACTATATTCGTGACCCTTGAAAGCGATGGGTATGAGCGGAGATATCGGGAACTTGAACGAATGCGCGCTAAAAGAGAAGGATAAGATAAAATACCTCTCAAGCCCCATGCTTTCGTCCTTCGGCTCCGCTCTTATTCACGGGTTCCTTTCAAGGGAGGGCGGGGTAAGCCCGCCGCCTTTTTCTTCCCTTAACTTCGATATAAGGGACGGCGATCCCCCGGGAAATGTCGCCCGGAACAGGGAGATAATAAAAAAGGCCTCCGGGGCGCGCATGGAAAGGCTTATCCTTGTAAACCAGGTCCA
>DAIDBB010000476.1 GCA_027310325.1 bacterium
ATATCATGCGTTCGCGAAAGGGATTGCGGGACGACAAATATCCCGATTGCCCCTGGGTCTTTTTCGGCGACACAGGCGAGCAGGTCAGAGACTTCAGGGATGCCTGGGAGAAGGCTTGCAAAGCCGCAGGGCTGGAAGGAAAGTTGTTTCACGATTTCCGGAGAACGGCTGTAAGGAATATGGTCCGTGCGGGGATACCCGAGAATGTGGCCATGAAGATTTCGGGCCATAAGACAAGGAGCGTCTTTGACAGGTACAACATCGTCAACGAGGCTGACTTGAGGATTGCCGCCGACCGTCTCCAGAAGAAAATTAATACAAAATTAGTACAATCCGGCAAAAAACATCTGAAACTCGTGGATGCCTCAGAAGCGGCTACGGTCTGAAAACTTAATGTTTTCAGGGGATTAGATGGTGCCGGAGGCGGGGGTCGAACCCGCACGACCTTGCGGTCACGGGATTTTGAGTCCCGCGCGTCTGCCAGTTTCACCACTCCGGCGATTAAAAAAAATTAGCATACGGCCCTCATCAAGTCAACGGTTAAAAGCGCCTTTTTTATCACGCGTTCCGGCTCTGTTGTCTATTGACATAAAGGTTGGATTTGATATATTGACGTGAATGAACGTCGTAGCTATCATCCCCGCCAGGTTCGGCTCAACGAGACTCGAGGGAAAACCGCTGGC
Organism: bacterium; assembly: GCA_027310325.1. Classification (GTDB taxonomy): domain Bacteria; phylum Desulfobacterota; class GWC2-55-46; order GWC2-55-46; family GWC2-55-46; genus JAKAIQ01. Next base: position 684 of record DAIDBB010000476.1, read on the forward strand.
GGACATCGGCGGAAAGCCGATGATCCAAAGGGTCTATGAACGGGCGAAGGGCTCGCGCCTCATAGGCGAAGTGACTGTAGCTACTGACGACGAGCGCATCTTAAAGGCCGTTATATCCTTCGGCGGCAAGGCCGTCATGACGGACAGCGGGCACAGGTCGGGCACCGACAGGGTCGCCGAGGCTGTAAGCGGCACGAAAGCCGAGATAGTCGTAAACATCCAGGGGGCTGAGCCTCTCATAGAGCCCGGGATGATAGATGACGCCATAAGGCCGCTACTCGACAATTCCGACATACTCCTCTGTACGCTCAAGACAAGGATAACGGAAGAGGACGAGTACCGTGACCCGAACGTGGTAAAGGTCGTCACGGATAGCCAGGGTTTTGCGCTTTATTTTTCAAGAAGCCCCATACCTTACGGCGTTTTCAAAAAAGACGGGCTGTTTCCGTATAAACATGTCGGTCTTTATGTCTTCAGGAGGGATTTCCTTGTAAAGTTCTCGGGGTTTGAGCCCACGGCCCTTGAGAGAACGGAAAATCTCGAACAGCTCCGGGCCCTTGAGAACGGTTTCAGGATTAAAGTCGTTGAGACGAGTTATAACCCCATTGCGGTGGATACGCCCGAGGACCTCGATAGGGTGAGGTCGATGATAAGCGAAACTGAGAAAATCATTTAAAAATTGTGGTTTTCAGGTTATATTTATAGGATATCGGCAGGACGGTCTCAAGCGTATATAGTTAATGATAAGGACCCTTAAAGATACGGGACCGGTTTTGATGCCTATATATTAATGATGGATTTCAAGAAACAGATAAAGACAAAGTTCATATTCGTTACCGGCGGGGTCGTATCCTCGTTGGGCAAGGGTCTTGCCAGCGCCTCCATCGGGGCGCTCCTCGAATCAAGGGGTCTTTCGATAACCCTACAGAAGCTTGACCCGTACATAAATGTAGACCCCGGGACTATGAGCCCGTTCCAGCACGGCGAGGTATACGTAACTGACGACGGGGCCGAGACCGACCTTGACCTCGGCCATTACGAGAGGTTTACGGGCGCGAAGCTTACCAGGCGCAACAACTTCACCACCGGCCAGGTCTACGACTCGATAATAACCAAGGAGAGGAGGGGAGATTACCTCGGATATACCGTCCAGGTTGTCCCTCACGTAACGGACGAGATAAAGAGTAAGGTTCTCGCGATAGCAAATAACGTCGATATCGCCATAATAGAGATAGGCGGCACTGTCGGCGATATCGAGAGCCTTCCGTTCCTGGAGGCGATAAGGCAATTGAGGTTCGACCTCGGCAAGGAAAACGTCATCTACGTCCACCTGACGCTCCTTCCTTATATAGCCACGGCCCACGAGATAAAGACCAAGCCTACCCAGCACAGCGTAAATAAGCTCCGTGAGATCGGTATTCAACCCGATATTCTCCTCTGCAGGTCGGATAGGCCCTTGACGGCTGAACTCAAGGGTAAGATCGGCCTTTTCTGCAACGTCGAAAAGGACGCGGTCATCTCGGCCGAAGACGTCAAATGCATATACGAGGTGCCGCTCGTCTTTCACCGCGAGGGCCTCGACGAGAAGATAATAAAGCTCCTTAACATATGGACCCGCGCCCCGAAGCTCGAGCAGTGGGAAGACATAGCAAAGAAGATAAACAGTCCCAAAAACGAGGTCACTATCGGGATAGTCGGCAAGTACGTTAACCGCCAGGATTCCTACAAGAGCCTCCATGAGGCGCTTATCCACGGGGGCCTCGCCAACAGCTGCAGGGTGAACCTCCAGTACATAGATTCCGAAGAGGTGGAGAAAAAAGGCGCCCAGACGCTCCTTAAAAACGTCGACGGAGTCCTTATACCCGGAGGGTTCGGCAGCCGCGGGGTCGAGGGTAAGATCTCCTCCATCAAATACGTGAGGGAGAATAAGATACCCTTTTTCGGCATATGTCTCGGCATGCAGGTGGCTGTTATTGAGCTTACTAGGGACGTATGCGGCCTCAAGAACGCCAACTCAACCGAGTTCGATCCGGAAACGCCTGAGCCCGTAATAGACATAATGGAGGAGCAGAGGGGCGTGAACTCGAAGGGCGGCACCATGCGTCTCGGCGCCTATCCGTGCTCGGTAAAGAAAGGGACAAAGGCCCATTCGGTTTACGGCGCGGTTGATATCTCGGAAAGGCACAGGCACAGGTACGAGGTCAACAACCGCTACAGGGACGAGCTGGAGAAGGCGGGCGTTGAGTGGAGCGGGCTCTCGCCTGACGGGTCTCTCGTGGAGATTATGGAGTACAGGCACCATCCGTGGTTCGTGGCCTGCCAGTTCCATCCGGAGTTCAAGAGCCGGCCGATGGCCCCGCATCCGCTTTTCCGCGGGTTCATAAAATCGGTCCTTGCCCATAAGACTCAGGGCCTCAAGAAGCTCAAGCAAAAAAAGAAACCCGGAAAGAAATAATCTCTTTATATCCCACGGTAAGAATGAGGCAGATAAAGTTAAGCGGCTTTTCGATAGGGGACGGCGGGCTTTTTTTCATAATGGGGCCGTGCGTCATCGAAAACGAGAAGTTGACGCTGGAGACCCTCGAGAGACTTTCGGATACCGCCGATTCGCTGGGCGTACCCTTCGTCTTCAAATCCTCCTATGACAAGGCCAACAGGACATCGGTAAAGTCTTTCAGGGGGCCGGGACTTAAAAAAGGCCTTAAGATATTAAAGAAGGCCAAAAGACTTTTTAATGTCCCTGTGCTTACCGACGTGCACTGCAGGCACGAGGTAAAAGACGTCGCCGAAGTAGCCGACATCATACAGGTCCCGGCATATCTCAGCCGCCAGACCGACCTCATCGTTGAGGCGGCCAGGACGAAAAGGGTCGTTAACATAAAAAAGGGGCAGTTCATGGCCCCTGGGGACGTGAGACTTTCGGTTGAGAAGGCCCTTAGCGCCGGTAACAGGGACGTCATAGTTACCGAAAGGGGCGTAAGTTTCGGGTATAATAACCTTACCGTAGACTTCCGTTCCATCCCCTTGATGAGGGGGGCCGGCTTCCCGGTCGTCTTTGACGCCACGCATAGCGTCCAGACCCCGGGCGGCATGGGGACGTCCTCTGGCGGCGATAGAGGGATGGCAAGGTTTCTCGCAAGGGCCGCCGTTGCCGTCGGTGTTGACGGTGTCTTCATGGAGGTCCATCCAGACCCGGATAAGGCCCTCTGCGACGGCCCGAATTCGATAAGGCTCGGGGACGTAAAAGACATCATAAAAGAGCTTATCGACATTAACGGACTTATTGACAAGACTGTTCGGGATTGTCCTGTATGAAAAAAGACCTGACCATAGCCACCGCAAAGCGCGTACTTGAGATCGAGGCGAAGGCCGTAAGGTCCCTGGTCTCGATGCTCAATAAGGACTTCACCAGGGCCGTAGACATGATACTCTCAACGACCGGCAAGGTCGTCGTTAGCGGCATGGGCAAAAGCGGCATAATCTGCCAGAAGATCGCCTCTACGCTCGCTTCCACCGGAACGCCTTCCTTTTTCCTCCATCCCGCGGAGGGCGTCCACGGGGACCTCGGGATGGTCATGAAAAACGACATACTGCTCGCGATATCCAATTCGGGCGAGACCTCCGAGCTTATAAAGATACTCCCGGTAGTAAAGAGGCTTGGCGTAGGCATGATAGCCATGACCGGGAAAAAGGACTCGACCCTCGCGCGCATGAGCGACGTTTCGCTTTACGTGGGCGTAAAGGAAGAGGCCTGCTCCCTGGGGCTTTCGCCCACGGCCTCGACCACCGCGTGCCTTGCCATGGGGGACGCCCTGGCGGTCGCGCTCCTCGAAAGGAGAGGGTTCAGGGCCGAGGACTTCGCCCTGCTTCACCCGGCCGGAAGCCTCGGGAGAAGGCTCATGAAGGTTGAAGACCTCATGCATACCGGACGGGATATTCCGAGGGTCTCGATGGACACCCCGATGAAAGACGTCATCGTCGAGATAACAGCGAAGAGGCTTGGTGTTGCCGGGGTCTTCAAGGGAAAGGATAAACTCCTCGGCGTCATAACCGACGGGGATCTCAGGAGGGCCCTTTCCAGGGGCGACGGCATATTGAATAAAAGGACGGCCGACGTCATGACCCGCCGCCCAAAGGTCATTCCAAAGGGGTCCCTTGCCGAGGCCGCGCTCAAGATGATGGAGGAACATTCCATTACCGCGCTCTTCGTGCATGATGATGAGGCAGACGCGGTCGTAGGCATAGTCCATATGCACGACCTTCTTAAAGCCGGGGTTGTCTGAACCCGCATCCCCGCCGTTTCCTTTCCGATGAACGGGGCCTGTAGTCTCCCCGGTTTACCTCTTTAAAAAAAATCTGTGACTAAATCCCGGAATATGACTTTTTTCATATTAAAATCTTTTGAACTCATGTAAAATTTTTTTTATGGAGAGGGCACTAAAATGCTTGACAGCCTTTTCAAGGTTGTGTATAAGTATAGCAATTTGCAAAACTTCTACATAAAGTCCCACGAAAAGTCGCACCTATTTGTCTTTTCTTTAGTAATCCTGTAACAGTCAGTAAAGCTCCAAAGCTGTAGTAGTGATACGGGTAAGACGGAAGTTCTGAAAGCAATTTCTTTATGAATTTGCCGATTAACAGTTCGTAGCTCTTTATCACCAGGCAGTGGGCCTTTCTTTTGAGGCGAATAAAATCACCGGGAGTAGCACTAACTACCCAATACAAGGAGGAAGAAAGGATGAAGAGAATCATATTGTCGGTGTTTGCGGCTGCCGTAACCGCCGCATGGGCGGTCCCCGCGAGCGCGGTGGACATCACGTTTAGCGGACAGTACAGGCTTAGGAC
>DAIDBB010000493.1 GCA_027310325.1 bacterium
CCATGTACCTGAGAAAATACATCGGACAGGGACATTACGTTTCCGTCTCGGGGACGGACATCAAGGAAGTCCTTTCGAACACCGCTAAGACTATCGCGTCCTACGCCGCGGAGACGCTTACGGTTTTCTTAAAAGGCCTTGCCGGCTTTGTCTTCAACCTAATCCTCTCCTTCTTCGCGATGTTTTTTCTCTTCAAGGACGGAGACGCCCTCATCGGCGTGCTGAAGGAGATACTGCCTGTCCCTGAAAAAGAAAAGGGCGATATCATCAACAGGACAAGGGACGTCATTTCGGCCTCCATCTACGGAGGGGTCGCCGTGGGGGCGGTCCACGGCCTCCTGGGAGGGCTCATGTTCCTGGCCCTGGGGATATTCGCCCCGATCCTCTGGGGCTTTAGCATGTTCATCGTATCGTTCCTTCCGGTAGGGACTATCATGGTCTGGGGGCCGGCTGCAGTCTACCTCCTCATAAAAGGACACGCCGCAAAGGCCGCGGTCCTTTCGGCGTGGGGGCTGATCCTCATTGTCTTTACCGATTACATACTTCGCCCGGCGATCATCAGCGGAAAGACCGACATGCATCCGCTCCTCCTCTTTTTCGGCATCCTCGGGGGCGTGACGGTGTTCGGGCTTGTCGGCATTATCGCAGGCCCGCTTATAGTAAGCATCGGGCTTGCGATGGTAGAAATTTACCGAAAATACGCGAGTGTAAAGCCTTGACCGAAAGAGAGGAATATACGGCGCGATACGGCGGACCGGAAATAGAGAAGGATTATACCTGTGCCGAGGGGCGAAGAAACGACCGCCCCAAGGTCATACTGCCGGCCGTGCTCCTTCTTATAACGATAGTTACGACCATGACGGCCGGCGCCCTCTACCAGGGAGCGCATATCCTGACGAACCCTGCGGAACTGGCAAAGGGCGCGCCTTTTTCAGCGTCCCTTCTACTCATACTGGGCACGCACGAGCTCGGGCATTTCATAGCCTCGCGAAGGCACGGGGTCTCCACGACTCTCCCGCTATTCATCCCCGGTCCGCCACTGCCGCCGATGATAGGCACCTTCGGCGCCGTCATAAGGATCAAATCGCCGATTACGACCAAAAAAGCGCTCATTGACATAGGCGCCGCGGGCCCCCTTTCCGGGTTTGTCGTGGCCATATTCGTTACCGCCATCGGCTTAAGGCTCTCGACGGCGGTGCCCAAGAGCACGCTGGCAGGGAGCCTTGGGCTCGGCTCGTCACTACTCTTTCAGCTTTTAACATGGCTTACCGTAGGCCCTCTCGGCGAGGGCATGGACATATATCTCCATCCGGTCGCCTTCGCTGGATGGATCGGCATGTTCGTGACCGCGATGAACCTCCTGCCAATAGGCCAGCTTGACGGCGGGCACCTCGTATACGCGCTTCTCGGGCGCAGGCACAGGAAGTTTTCGATAGCCATGATAGTCGCGCTCCTCGTTCTCGGCGTTTTCACGTGGCCGGGCTGGTTCATTTGGGCCGCGCTCATCATGATAATAGGCATCTGGCACCCGCCCGTTGAGGACCAGCACCTGCCCCTGGACATGAGAAGAAAGGTCACGAGCGCCTGCGCGATCCTTGTATTTGTATTGACTTTCATGCCTACCCCGTTTTATAGTGTGTGACATGAAGATCTTCGACGAAGCGGAACTCAAGAAATACGACGGGAGCAACCCGGCAAACCCCGTATACATCGCATACAAGGGCAAGGTATACGACGTCACGACAAACCCTCTTTTCATAGACGGGATGCACTTCGAACACTACTCGGGC
>DAIDBB010000513.1 GCA_027310325.1 bacterium
GACCTGTACCATCCCGTCCTTGCTGGCGGCGGCATCAAGCTCTAAAAGGCTGGTTTCCTTGGCAGGGTCAAAAAGCAGGTTGGTGTCGCATAATGGATATTATGTCAAATACATAAAAGCGGCCTCGAAAGATGGCTGCCCGGCAGCAATCTAGGGGCTCTTCCCTCGGCTATCCTTTCAGTTGTCTACAAGTGCATCAGCCGCGGGGGTGTTTCTTTTTATGGAGGGTCCTCAGCCTCTCATCGGTAAGGTGCGTATAAATCTGTGTCGAGGAGATATCGGCATGTCCAAGCATCGCCTGGACCATTCTGAGGTCGGCCCCGCCTTCGAGTAGATGAGTCGCGAACGAATGGCGAATGATGTGGGGTTTTATCTTTTTCTTGTCAATGCCTGCCCTCAGGGCGATAAATTTTATAATGACCCAAAAATTCTGCCTGGTCATCTTGCCGCCCCTGACCGTCAGGAAAAGGTATTTACTATCTTTTCCCCTTGAAAAGAACGGCCTGCCTTCAACCATGTATCGCCTGAGCCAGAGCATCGCCGACTCTCCAAGAGGAACGAGCCTTTCCTTTGACCCTTTCCCGAAGGCAGCCAGATAACCGCCCTGAAGATTAATGCTGTTTAGCCTGAGATTTACAAGCTCGGAAACCCTCAGCCCGGTTGCGTATAGGGTTTCGAGCATCGCCTTATCACGGAGGCCGGTCCGTGTCTCCAGCCGGGGGGCCGCAAGCAGCCCTTGGACTTCCTCGAGCGTTAAAAATTGAGGGAGCCTCTTCGGCATTCGGGGTATGTCGACGTTCGCGCATGGGTTTACCGCTATCGTCTTTTTCTTAAGCAGATATTTATAAAACCCCCGAAGCGTTATTAACGACCTCGCGTACGACCTAACGGAAAGCCCGCTTCTCATAAGCGCCTCAATGTGTCCGGCTATCTTTGATGAATCGGCCCCCTCGGGAGAAGCCCCGCAGTCTTTCAGATAGTCGAAATACTTGCGAAGGTCCCTTTTGTATGCCTCGTGGGTGTTCCTTGAGAGCCCCTTTTCCACGACGAGATAATCAAGGAATTCACGCGCCAATCTGTCGCCGTTAACCATCTTCATGCCTGCTTTAAGGCTTCCTTGCTTTCGACGACGCTCGACAGGGTATCGATTATTTCCTTGATCTTTTCCTTATAGTATATCTTCTGGCCGAAGATATCCTTTACGTAGAATATGTCCGCTGCCTCATCCCCTTTTGTAGAGATCTTCGCTATATAAATGTAGAGTCCCAGCCTCGAGAGAGTGCTTGTGATATCATAGAGCAGCCCAATTCTATTCTGCGCGTGTATGTCGAGGACTGTATAAAAATCCGAGACCTCGTTATCTATCTGAACGTTGGTCCGCACACCCGGTTTGGCCTTTTTGTCTAATATCGATGGCTTTCGCTTCCGAACGAGGGTCTCTACCTTGACTTTTCCTGTGATCACATCCGAAAGGTCGGACTCTATCTTCCTGAGCCTGGACTCGTCTGTTATCAGCTCGCCCACAGCGCTATTGACCTGGAGTACGTCCAGGACTATTCCGTTTTTTAACGTATTGATCTGGGCCCCGAGAATGTTGACGGCGTTAGCCGCCATGACGCCAGTTATCATCGAAAAGAGACCGTGGGCGTCATGCGTACATACGGAGATCTCGGTATACTCCCTGAACGAATCCTGCCTAACTTTCATCACATAGGGCTTGCCGGCGAACTCCTTTAAAATATTGATATGTTCGGCGATGAAATCCGGGCCGTTTGAAAGAAAATACCTTTGCGGCAGGAGCTTGAAATATTCATCGACACTGGACCGTTCAATGCCGAATGGCTTTAAAAGCTCCACCACGCTTTCCTTTATTCTCAGGACCTTAGCGGTTGCGTCCTCAGCCTCAAAAGACCCCCTGTCAAGCACTGTCAGGGTCTTGAAGTACAGTTCCTGGAAAAGCGCACCCTTCCATTGGCTCCATACGTCCGGGCCAACGGCCCTTACGTCTGCGAACGTAAGCAGGTAGAGGAGGTTGAGGCGTTCCGTATCGCCGACCTTTTTTGCGAATTCAATAATAAGGTTTTCATCATGCAAGTCCCTGTACTGGGCCGTATCGGCGAGGAGAAGGTGATTCCTTACAAGAAACCTTATGAGGTTCGTGTTGTCTTCAGATAGGCCAAGCCTCTTGCAGATCCCGGGGACGATGGCTGCACCCTTTTCAGCGTGGCCCTTCCCGCGGCCCTTTCCTATGTCATGAAAAAGTACGGCGAGCATGAGCACTTCGGGGTTGGAAAGCTCTTCGAATATCGTCGATAGAAGCGAGAACTCGGCCTTGTACGGGCCTCTAAGCCTTTCTATCTCCCTTATGGCGAAGAGAGTGTGCGCATCCACCGTATATACG
>DAIDBB010000514.1 GCA_027310325.1 bacterium
CGCCTATATTGATCACGCACGGGAGTCTCTTGTCCTTTAGCGAGACGTATCCGGCGTAGACGCCGTTTCGGGGTACAAGTTCTCCGGTTGGCCTTATATTCGCCGTCGGGAACCCGATTGCCTTTCCTATGTTCTTGCCCCTTACGACCCTGCCTTTAATCGAGTAAGATTTACCGAGGAGCCTTGCCGCCTCTTCCACGCGCCCGCCAAGGAGCAGCATTCGGACCCTTGAGCTCGACACTATATGGCCGCCCTTCTTATGGGCCGGGATGACAAAGACCCTGAAGCCGTACCTTTCGCCGAGCTCGGAGAGATAGCCGACCGTACCCGCGCGGCCCCTGCCGAACGAGAAGTCGTGGCCTACCCAGACCTCGCGGGCCGAAAGCCGGTCTACGATGACCTCCCTTACGAAGTCCTCAGGGTGCTTTCCGGCGAACTCCTTTGTGAACCTGGCGAGTATGAGGTCGTCGATGCCGAGGTCCTTGATGACCCGCGCCTTTGTCTTCGCGTCCATGATGAGAGGAGGGCTTTTGTCCGGGGCCACGACCTTAAGCGGATGGGGCTCGAAGGTATACAGGGCCGACCGGAGCCCGAGTGCGCCGGCCCTCCGGACAACCTTCTTTATGATCTTCCTGTGGCCGAGGTGCAGCCCGTCGAAGTTGCCGAGCGTAAGTATCACGTCTTTTATCCCCTTAAGAGCACGGCCGTTTTTGAAAGTCCTCATCTGTTTGGTTTGGTCGTCCTCCCCTTCGCTTTATTAAAACTTTCCGGACCTGAGGATCTGTATGCCGAGCCAGAGGCCGAGGAACGCGGCTATAACGTATCCGAATATCCCGAATATCGAGAACCCGGCCGCAGTGACCCATGAAGACGCTATAAGGAGGGCGGCCACGATCACTCCTAACGTAAGCCTGTGTGACGACCTGTCTATCTCGCCCATGAAGTCCTCAAGCCCCTTGTGCACGAACTCTATCCTTATCCGGTCGTTTATTATCTTCCGGAGTATCTCCTCGGCCTCCGTCGGGAGGCGCGAGGCCAGGCCCCTGTAATCCGAGAAGGTCGAAACAGCCTCCCTGGCGAGGGTCTCCGGGCTGAGCCTTTCCCTGTAAAGTTTCGAGGCGTAAGGTTCGCACTCCACAAGTATGTTTATCTCCGGGTAAAGGAGACGCGCGAGCCCTTCGAGCTCTATCACGCACTTGTCGAAGAGAAGGAGGTCCCTCGGCTGCCTGATATTGTGCCGGCTCGAGAGCCTTATGTATTCCGTAAGGAGCTCGCCGAGCCTGGCGTACTTGAACGGCCGGCCGAAGTAGTGGAGCATTATATCATAATATTCCCTTTCAAACGACGCCCTGTCTACGTCGCGAGGAAGTATCTCCATGAGCTGGTACGTGCGCGTCAGCATCTCGATATCTCCGGTAACGAAGCTTATAAGTATATCGGCAAGCCTCTGCTTCAATTCCGGGCCGATCCTCCCGACTATCCCGTAGTCCACGAAGGCTATCCGCTCTTCGTCGATCACAAAGATGTTTCCGGAGTGGAGGTCGCCGTGGAAAAGGCCGAACTCGAAGACCTGCTTGAAGAAGACGTTTACGACGAGGCGCGCTACCTTTTCGGCATCTATGCCGTTTTTCCTCAGGAGCCCGACGCGGTCTATTTTTATCCCGGGTACGCGCTCCATGGTAAGGACCCTTCGGGAGGTGAGGTCCCAGTGGACTTTCGGTATGAATACCCTCGCGTCCTTGGCGAAGTTCTCCCGGAACCGCTCCATGTAGCTCGCCTCGAGCGTAAAGTCCATCTCCTTTTTTATGGCCGCGGAGAACTCCTCGACCATGCCGGAGGGGTCGTAGATCCTGCTCTCGGGGACATGTCTGGAG
>DAIDBB010000558.1 GCA_027310325.1 bacterium
GTCTAACATAAAGATGTGAGGATTTCCAGACGTATCGGACACGTAAGCGAGCCTTTGCCCGTCCGGCGACCAGGCCGGGGAGACGTCTATGCCGTAGTTGTCGGTAAGCCGCCTGTACGCCTTCGAGTTCAGGTCAAGCAAGTACAGCTCCGGGGATTTATCGGTCGAAAGCGTAAGCGCCAGCCTCTTGCCGTCGGGGGAGAACCTGCCGCCTATGTTTATGCCCGGCTTGTCCGACGCGGCCCAGTCCTTGCCGGTCCGGAGGTCCAGGACGAAGAGGCACGGCCAGCCCTTCTTGTAAGAGTTGTACAGCACCATTTTGCCGTCCGGGGACCACTGGGGCGAGAGGTTTATAGAGCGGTTGCGCGTTATCTGCACCGCGCCCCTGCCGTCGTAGTCCGACAGGTAGACTTCCTTGTTGCCGGTCCTGTCCGAGACGAAAAGGAGCTTTGTCGTGAATACGCCCTTTCTTCCGGTAAGCTCCTGGTAGAGCTGGTCGGCGAAGTAGTGTATGAGGGTCCTCGGGTTGCCAGCGCTTACGGTATAACGTTTGCCGAGGATCTGCTTGCCCTCGATGCTGTCGAAGAACCTGAGCTCGACAGTGACCTTGTCCCTGTCGATCAAAAAATTGCCTTTTATGTAAGTGTCGGCTCCTCCCGCCCTGGCCCTCCTGAACATCTCGGCCTCGTTTATGCCCGGGGCCGAGGGGTCTTCGATAAAGGCCTTGTTGTCTATTATGTTAAAGAGGTTGGAGAACGTGAGGTCGCCCTTTAAGGTATTCAAGAGCTCGCTCCTTACGGCATTGACGGCCTCGGCTTCTTTCGCGCCCTTAGGCTCGGACCCGAGGTTTCTAAGCTCCCCGATGGCCACCGGAAGCCTCTTGACCGTTGGCGCGGAAAGGTCTATGTACTCCTTGGCCGGGGCGTCCGTTACGGAAAAGACAAGCATTAAAAGAAGGGCTATGAAGGTCCTGGTCTTTATCATAAATCACTCGCAGCGCGGATGGCAGAACCTGAAGCCGGTCTCCAGGTAGGGCCCCTCGAAATCCGCCGGAAGCGGCGGGAAGGGCGACGCCTTTCTTATGGCGTCAAGGAGAGACTGGTCGAAACGGGGATTTTCCGAGCTCTCGTTCACCCATCCGTCGAGGAGCTTCCCTGACCGCGCTATCCTTACCGAAACTATTATTGTGACTTTCTTGTTTTCGAACCCCTCCGGATATATCCACGCGTCCTGGACCTTGTCCCTGATGGAGGAGTAATAGGCCTTATACCTCGACTCTACGTTACCCCTTGATATGCCGCCGCCGGGGCCTTCAGTCCCTCCCGCGCCGCGGCCCTCGCCGCCCTTGCCCGGCGCGGCGGAAAGCCCCTTCTTCAAATCCTCCACGCGCCGCTCGACGGCCGCCTTTTCTTCCTTCTCCTTGAACTGTTTTACCCTTGATTCGATGAGCGAGTCTTCTTCCTTTTCCTTCACCCGTTCCTTTATCTTTTTTAACCGGGCGTTGAGCGCTACGGCGTCCTTCGTGGCGACATTCACGGGCGGAGCCGTCTTTACCGCCCTGGAGCGGGCTTTACCGGGCGCGGCGCAGCTTCTTTTACTATTTCCTTCCTCTGCGGCTCAGGCGTCTTTACTGCCTCGGCAGGTCTGGCCTCCATGGCCTTCGACGGAGAGCTCTTGCGCGCCCCGCCGGGCTCGATGAGGTTAACGGTATATACGGGAGGGACGAGGTACTTCCTCGGCCCCCTGTATATGAAGAGCGCCACGGCGAGGATCAGTAGATGCGCTGCGAGCGAACCGGCTATTGACCTTAAAAAGCCCTTGTCCGGGTGCGGGTGGCCGCCTTTGACGACATGTTCCACCTATCTTCTTCCCTCGAGAGGTTCGGTCATCATTCCGACTTTCTCTATGCCGGCCTTCCTTATGTCGGCCATGGCCGACATAACGTGCCCGTAAGGCACCGACTCGTCGGCCTTGAGAAGCACGGTGACGCCGGGCCTGTTCCTGCGTATGGCGTCGAGCTTGTTTCTGAGGTCCGCGGCGCTTAAGGCCCTGTCGTTTATATATACCCTTTTATTGCGGTCTATAGTTATGACGATCGGCTCGTCCTTCGCGCTTACGGCCGAGGCCTCGACCTTCGGGAGATTTACGTCTATCCCGGCCGTCATCATGGGTGCAGTGACCATGAATATTATGAGAAGCACCAGCATGACGTCGACCAGCGGGGTGACGTTTATCTGGGACATCGGCCTTCTGTCGGGTGAGGATGAGTTGCCTGTTTCCATAGAAGAAAAGTTATTTTTTGGTGACCTGCTTTTCTATGATATTGAGGAGGTCGGATGAGAAGTTGCTCATCTCCGTATTTATGCGGCTTATCCGCGTAAGCAGGTGGTTGTAGCCGACCACCGCCGGGATGGCGGCCATGAGCCCCATGGCGGTGGCGACAAGGGCCTCGGAGATTCCCGGGGCCACGGTAGCGAGGTTGGCCGAGCCGCTCGCGCCTATGTTCCTGAAAGAGGTCATGATCCCCCAGACCGTCCCGAAAAGCCCGATGAAGGGCGCGGTATTCCCGGTAGTGGCCAGGAACCCTACGGCGTATTCGAGCTTCGAGGACTCTATGGCGCTCGTTTTCTTGAGTATCCTCTAGAAACGGTCGAGGTCCTCCCGCTGGAGCTTCACGCCCTCCTGGGCCTTAGCGGTGTTCATCACCTCGGTATAGACGGCGTCGAAGATACTCGAAAGCGGCGTGGATGGAAAGTCCTTGCAGGCGGCGTGGATGAGATTGAACTGGCGCTTGTCCCAGAAAAGGTCGTAGAACCCGGAGGTCTCCCTTTCGACCTTCCTTATGAGCCTTATCTTGTATACTATTATCGCCCAGGTAAATACCGAGAAGAGGATGAGGACAAGAAGGACAAGCTTCACCATCAGCCCTGCGCCCCATACCATCTCCCAGAGCCAGGTCTGGCTATTGAAAACCGTTGCGTTCAAAACTGCACCTCTTGAGGGCAGATGATCCGTTAGGAAACATTGAAGAATCTTTCTCTCAAAAACGTCGCCTCCGTAAATTTAACACTACGGAAAGGATTAGTCAATACCAAGAAGGCGATCCTGGAAATCACCCGCGCACATTCCCTTTAAACTTGTTGAAACCGGGCGCTAAGTGGAATAGAATGTGCTCAAATCAAGATGAAGATACTTTGGCTTGCGATAGCCGGGGTCATCGGAACGCTCTCCAGGTACTGGCTCGGCGGCATCGTCCAGAGGGCCTACGGAGGGGCCTTCCCGTGGGGCACGTTCGCGGTGAACATGACCGGGTGCTTCCTCTTCGGCATGGTCTGGGCCGCCGCCGAGGATAGGATGCTGATTGGCGCTGAACTCCGAGCCATACTTCTCGTTGGCTTCATGGGCGCCTTTACGACGTTCTCGTCCTTCATCTTCGAGACGGGCCAGCTCATCCGCGACTCGCAGTGGGCGCTTGTCGCCGGCAACATAATGCTTCAGAACCTGACGGGACTCGTGATGTTTTTTCTCGGCATCTACGCCGGCAGGCTACTTTGAGCTAAAATTAAAGAAGGAGGCGGCCAATGAAGTTGCCCGGAGAAGCTGAGATACTGCGGATATTCATAGGCGAGAGCGACAAATACGACGGGAAGCCTCTCTATCAGGCGATAGTAGAGGAGGCGCGGAAGCGGGGCATGGCCGGGGCGACGGTCTTCAAAGGGAGCCTCGGGTTCGGGGTCCACAGCCGCCTCCATACGGCAAAGGTCCTGAGGCTTTCCGAGGACCTTCCGGTTGTTGTAGAGTTAGTCGATAAACCCGAACGTATCGCGGATTTCCTGCCGGAACTCGATAAAATGGTCGCGGAGGGCCTTATTACGATAGAGAAGGTGCGCGTCATAGCCTACCGTCATTCCAAGAACTGAGCCGAAAAATTTTATCTCAGATTTCCATCAGATATCAAAGGGATTCCGCAAGACCTTTCTTTATTTTCTTAAGCGAGGCGTTTTCCTCTTGACAGACACTACATGTTGTGGTCTAATTGTCCTCGACACACAATATAGAGTAATTTTTGCTATATAAATCAAAGACTTCCGCTCTATCTGCGTGCATTTTCAAACCGAATAGTCTATAATGACCATTAGCCATTATATTTAGGTAATTCAAGAGGTTACTGGTTTTTAGGCTCGATCTTGACAACAACCTTTAACGATTAAATTCCATCCAGGACATGGAGGTGAATCAATGGAACAGGACGTGTACAGC
>DAIDBB010000568.1 GCA_027310325.1 bacterium
AAATAAGTGTGCTTGCCGTTCCGAGATCTATGGCGAGGTCATTTGAAAAAAGACCTAGAATATAGTTAAACATGGTTTCTCCTTGAAAGTTATTGAATCCGGCTGCCGTTATAAGCTTTTATATTTAACTTTCCTTTTAAATTTCATTTTGGTTTAAAGTGAGTCAAAAAATAGTACCAGATAAATCAGTATTTTGGCAAGAATAAAATAATATAAAAAGATTGAATTTGCAGAGAATTTTATTTATTATTAAATTTAATGGTAAATATGGCTGTGACTTACAACACAGCCCGTTCGACAAGGAGGAGTTAATGCTTGATGGCATCAGGAAGAGACGCAATTCAATATTCATCGGGGCTATATTCGCGGCTATTATAATTGTTTTCATCTTCTGGGGCATGAACCCGGGAAGCAACAACGCTGACCGTACTCTTGTGGCTACCGTGGATGGCGCGCCTATAGCCTTGAAGGATTATGCGAATTTATACAAGAGGGAAGTGGAGTATTTCAGGAGGACGCTAAAGGACCAGTTCACCGACGAGATGGAAAGGAAGATGGACCTTAAGCAGAGGACCATCGATATCCTCATAAACAGGGCCCTTGCGATAAACGCGGCGAAGGAGCAGGGGATGAAGGTGAGCGACGCAGAGGTTCAGGACGCCATAAAATCGATCCCGGCGTTCACCGTGAATAACGCCTTTGACAAAGATCAGTACTTCAAGGTCCTTAACGCCAATCGCATAAAGCCGGCCGATTTCGAAAAAAGCATCGGTGATGATATCCTGGCCTCAAAGATGCGCGACAGGATACTGAAGGACGTCGCAGTAACCGATGCCGATGTGAAGGCGGCTTATGAGAGGGATAACAGGAAGTTCGACCTCGATTACATCGCCGTGGACGCCGAATCGTTTAAAAAGGGCGTATCCGTCACCGACGCCGAGGCCAGGGAATATCTGAAGAAGAACGGTTCGGCCTTCATGGTCCCGGTAAAGATAAAGGCGTTCTACGCCCATACGAACCCTGCGGACCTGACCAAAGGCGTAAAGTTGAGCGACGAGGACATAAAGGCGTTCTATGAGAGGAACATGAAGGACTTTGAGCTTCCGGAGATGGTCAGGGCCAAGCACATCCTTATAAGGCCTGACCCGGCGGAAAAGGACAGGGAAAAGGCGAAGAAAGAAGCGAAGGCAAAGGCCGAGGATGTCCTTAAGAAGATCAAGAAGGGCGGCAATTTCAGCCAGCTCGCCAGCGTCTATTCCCAGGACCCCGGCTCAAAGACGCAGGGTGGAGAGCTCGGCTGGTTTCAGAGAGGGGTGATGGTAAAGCCCTTTGAAGAGGCCGCGTTTTCGTTGAAGAAAGACACAGTCTCCGGCGTCGTCGAGACAGACTTCGGCTACCACATAATAATGGTCACTGACAGAAAAGACGCCGGGGTAATGCCTCTTAAGGATGCCGAGGTTCTCATAAAAAAGACCCTGGGCATGCAAAAGGCGCGGGGTGTCGCCCGCGACATGACCGCAGGCCTCGAAAAATCGTTCAAGGATGCCAAGTCGCTTGAAGAGCTTAGAAAGGCCGCCGGCTCTCAGAAGGCCTTCAAGGCCTCGATGACGGACTTCTTCTCGGAAGACGACAAGACCGGGCTTGCCGGCGATGATATTTTAAGGGCGGCGGTCTTCCAGCTTAAGGCCGGAGAGGTAAGCGGCCCCATCGATACCCCGCAGGGCCTGTACGTCGTAAAGGTGCTCGAAAGGAAAGAGGCCCATGTCCCGGATTACGCCGACATAGCGGGCAAGGTCAAGGAAAAGGTCGCCATCGAAAAGGCCCATGATGCCGCTGGCAAAAAGGCCCAGGAGATATTAAAGAAGGCCGTAGGCGGGGAGGACCTTGCGGCGGTCGCAAGAAAGGAAAATTACAAGGTCCTTGAGACTTGTTATTTCACGAAGGCGCAGGGCTTCATTCCGAAGATAGGGGTCTTCACCGGCGACAAGCCTAAACTCTTCGAGCTCAGCAAATCCGCGCCTTACTATGCTGAAGTCCTTCCCTCGAATGATAAGTTCTACATCCTCAGATTGAAGGGCGTATCAGAGCCTGATGAATCCGGCTTTGAACCCAGGAAAGAAGCCATAAAGTCCCGCCTTCTCGCCGAGAAACAGGAGGATGCCCTGAACAAGTGGCTTAAGGACCTGAGGGGCAAGGCAAAGGTCAAGATCTACGAAGATAGGCTTTAAGGTCGATATTCCCGGATCCGGGGAATCGGCCGTTTCGAGATAGTTTCCTTACATTTTGGAGCCCCTGGGGCAAGCCCCGCGGAGCTTCAAAATGTCATTCCATGACTCTGCCGGGCCTTCTGCCTTCGTATGTGTTCCCATGCATCCGGCAGAGCCATGCCTGTTTTAAAAAAATCGAAAAGAAAAGAGAGGATTATGCTTTTATCCAGGATGTTTCTGCCCACCCTCAAGGAATCTCCCTCCGACGCTGAAGTGATAAGCCAGAAGCTGATGATACGGGGCGGCATGATAAGGAAGGTTGCCGCGGGCATCTATAACACGCTACCCCTGGGCTTGAGGGTCATCAACAAGGTCGAGAACATCGTCCGCTCCGAGATGAATAGGGCCGGCGCCCAGGAGATATCGATGCCTTTCGTGCTTCCTGCGGAGCTCTGGAAGGAGAGCGGCAGGTGGGATGAATACGGTAAGGAGCTCCTGAGGATCCAGGACAGGCACGGCCGCGAGTTCTGCCTCGGGCCGACCCATGAAGAGATCGTAACCGACCTTGTAAGGCGCGAGGTGCGTTCTTACAGGGAACTTCCCATTAACCTTTATCAGATACAGCCCAAGTTCAGGGATGAGGTTCGTCCCAGGTTCGGGCTTATGCGGGGCAGGGAGTTCATAATGAAGGACGCTTACTCGTTCCACGCCAATGACGAGAGCGCCGATATAGAGTATCGGAACATGTTCGATACATACTCTCGTATCTTTGAAAGATGCGGGCTGGCCTTCAAGGCGGTCGAGGCCGAGACGGGACAGATAGGCGGAAGGTTCTCCCACGAGTTTCACGTGCTCGCCGATACCGGCGAAGATGCCATAGCGAGCTGCGGCTCGTGTTCATATGCCGCAAACGTCGAGCGCGCCGAGGTAAGGGCTGACGCTGCCAGCCCCATTGCCGAGGCGGTCAAAAAACTGGAGAAGGTAAATACCCCGGGAAAGAAAAGCGTTGATGAGGTAAGCGGGTTTCTGAAGATCAAACCTGCGCAACTCATAAAGACCCTCATATATGAGACTGATAAGGGGGTAGTCGCCGTCCTTTTGAGGGGAGATCATGAACTGAACGAGCCAAAGCTCAAGAGGGCGCTTGATGCCTCCTTCGCTGCCCTGGCCGATGAAACGACCGTAAGGAAGGCTACAGGAGCCCCGTCCGGCTTCGCGGGGCCCGTAAATCTCAAGGCGCCGGTTTATGCCGACTACGCCGTTAAGGCCATGGCCGAGGCCGTCACCGGGGCCAATGAGGCCGACGCCCATCTCAAAAATGTATATCCCTCAAGGGATTTTCCGCAGGCGGTGTATTGCGATCTGAGGGTGGCTGCCGCAGGGGACGGCTGTCCAAGGTGCAACGGGACCCTGACGATAACCCGCGGCATAGAGGTCGGCCATGTCTTCAAGCTCGGGACCAAATACAGCGAGGCAATGGGCGCTACATTTTTGGATGAAGGCGGATCGGAACGGCCGATGATAATGGGCTGTTACGGCATAGGCATAGGAAGGACGGCCGCCGCTGCCATAGAGCAGAATCACGACGAAGCGGGCATGATATGGCCGCTCCCGCTTGCGCCTTTTGACTGCGAGGTGGTGCCCGTTAACGTTAAGGACCTTGATTTGGCAAAAGCCGCCTCCGAGATCTACGCGTCTTTGAACAGCATGGATATAGAGACTTTACTCGACGATAGGGACGAAAGGGCCGGGGTAAAGTTCAAAGACGCCGATCTCATAGGAATACCCGTAAGGGTTACGGTAGGTGAGAGGAACCTTAAGAACGGCATGGTGGAGATCAAGGAGCGGAAAAACGGCTCTGTCCGGCTCGTCAAAAAAGAGGAGGCGGTCTCGGAGGTGAAACAACTCCTTGGCCGGTCCAGGTAAGGTAAAGGAAATTTAAAAAAACCCGCACAGCGCTGTGCGGGATGATTAGGCCTTTCTACCAGAAGTCGTAGTTCTTGGTTTGATTAGGCTCAAGCGGCTTTCCTTTCACGTTCTTCCGTTTCCATCCTGGCGGATTCCTCCTTGGAAATAGTCCCGATGTACCCGCCTATCGCGGCGCCGACAGCGCCAAGGACCACCGTTAAGAACGTCCATATCGAGACACCCTGTATGGCGCTCATGGCCTGTTCTGCCGTCTGTATGTTAACGAATGCCGTGCCCACGGAAGTCAAGGAAACCCATCTTCCGAGAGCGCCTGCAAAACCGCTAATGACGCTTCCGAAAGCTGTCGTCATCAGATAGAAGCTGACGAGAGTGGCAAGACCCCACGATACGATACCCTGCATTACGCCATAAAACGGATTATAGGTTCCGGACAGCCTCGAAGCAAACCAACCGCCTACGCACAGTGAGATAACGGTGGTTATAAGCATCCAGATTCCAGCTCCTCCGCTTATGCTTCCGAACGCCTGTTCAATCACCGGGTTTATGAGCGACAATCCAAGCCCCATTCCGAGAACGGAAAAAAAGACCTGGACAGCAAGCGCCACAATCGTACCGGCAAATATTGCTCCCCACGCCGTTAAACTTCTGGTAGGCCCATATGTCTTATATATTCCGGTAGAACCGGTTTCATACATGCTTGCCATATGTACCTCCTTTTACTTTGAGAACACAAATACACAAATACATACCCCTTTTCCAATCTCCCTTTTATATTTTATATCAGCGGTATGCAGGTGTCAAAGGTATGACAGAAAGAAATTAATCATAATCAAAATTTTATTATTAAATTTAATGATCAGATTTAAAAGATTTAAAAAGCTGGTTAGGAGGGTTAATCGGATGTCCTAAAAAGCTCTCACAATGGATCTTTCTTCTATCGAGCTCGCTATCCTTATGTTCTTTTAAAGGCCTTTTTGCATAGCCTATCGGAAGCATGCACTGCACGCGGTATTCATCCGGAACCTTCAACAGGCTTTTAACATAGGGCTCGGCGCTTCCCTGTGGCACCCCGGCATCGGCCACCTGGACGAAACATCCAGAAAGCCCCTGGTTTACCGCCTCGAGCAGTATATGCTCAGCGCAGATAGACGAGTCCTCCCTGAAC
>DAIDBB010000573.1 GCA_027310325.1 bacterium
GACTCAGACCGCATAAAGGCTGAAGACCTGCCCGCGGAACTCTCTACCGCGTCCGGCGCCCTCCCAGGGGAGGCGCTTCCTACCCTCGACGACATGGAAAAGGACCACATATGCCGGGTGCTTAACCATACCGGCGGACAGAGAAAGAGGGCCGCGGAGATACTCGGCATAGACGTAAAGACCCTCTACAGGAAGATAAAAAGGCACGGGTTCGAAGGCTGAACCGCGCTTATTGACAATAGGACCGCATCTGCCAGGCTCACCTTTAAGACAATATCCATCATTTGCCGGGGCATTACCTGAAAACCATGCGGGTCCGGTCCATGGCAAAAAGGCGGGGGTGTCTCTACGGTCTATGTCTTATCTTTTTGAACATAATCTGTGCGATTTATAGGCATCTTGATTAAAACTTAGGCATTCGGAACCAATCCCTGATAAAAGTATTTAGAAAAAGCTCGTAAAACCGCTTTTATTAATTGGCATCAAAGTTGCACTCTTACGGAAAACAGCGTAACCACTAAAAAGTCCAAAAAGGTCACGATGAAGTAACCTTTAAATTTATCGGAATCAGGGCAAAGGCGCCATTTTTCACGAAGGGCGCCTTTTTTTATTCCCGGAACGGCAGGATTAACGGAACGGCTTGATGAATTGTAGCGAAACTTAACGGTTTAACAGATTGCCGAAAAACCCGGAATTTGTTCAGGCTGCTCAAAAAGCTCCGGATGCGAGGCGTCGAGAGGCACGGTTTGAGGCGTACTCTGGTGCTTGCGCACGGCAAAGTTAATGCCGGGTGGCGGCGGTTTTCCACCGTCCCTTGCGATAAAAAAGCCAGCTAAACCTCTGCCCGCCGCAGGTGCGCCGCAATGACGAGAGACGAAGACAACGAAGCAGATGGAGCTTTTTCAGCAGCCTGTTAAAACATTACAGTGAGGTAATGGCGGCATAGGGCAAAGGCGCCTCAGAAGGTCTGAGGCGCCTTTTTTTTTCGTAACATCCAAGGAGGTGTATATGGAAGAAGCAAAAAAAAGCACTACCGCCGTGACACCCACGCTCGGACTTACCGGGGTTACCGTGAACGCCATGGCGCTCATCGCCCCCGGCGCTTTTCTCTGGATAACGTATCAGCTCCAGGCGGCGGCCACCGCGCCGGACGGCGGCTCGGTCGGGGCGGACATCTGGGCCGGCATAGTCTTTGCCCTCGTCCTCGCGTTCCTTACGGCCGTATCCTACGCCGAGCTTGCGCGCCTCTACCCTGAGGCCGGGTTCGGGAGCTGTTATTACTTCGCTGAAAAGGCCTTCCTTGACCGTGAGAACAGGGACCACCACAGATGGGCGCGCCTCGCCAAGCTGCTTACGGGCTGGGCCGCGCATCTTTTCTACTGGGTCTATCCCGGGGTCATGGTGGCGATGATGGCGACCCTTATCGGCTATATCTATACGCAGTTGACCGGCGGGACGCTCTCTACCGCCTTTCTCATCGCCATAGCGGCGGTATTCGCCTTTGCGGTCGGCTACATCGCCTACCGCGGCGTTAACGGCTCGACGTTAACCGCCCTTGTCATAAACATCGTTCAGCTTACGACGCTTGTCGTCTTTAGCGCCCTGGCCATTTACTACCGCATGTCAAACCCACAGGGCGCGACCCACTGGGCCTTCAGCGGAGGCTGGGACGTCATTCGCCCGCATTCGCTTCATGGCGTGATCATACAATCGACGCTGGCGATACTCATACTGGTCGGCTTTGAAAGCTCAACGGCCTTCGCCGCCGAGACAAAGGACCCGAAGAGGAACATCCCCAGGGCGGTCATCATCTCGCTTGCGATACAGGGGATATTCGCGTACCTTTTGGAGTTCTTCGCGGCAAGCTACATGGTAAGCGACAAGCTCACCGCGACGGTAACGGACGGAGGAGCCGCAACGACCGTAACGGGCATGGCCGCGGCCGCCGCCTCGAGCGCGCCTATCGGCGACATGGCGATACTCATTGGAAACAGCCTCCTCGGAGGGGTCGGGTTCGGCCTTATGATCTCCATGGCCGTGACCGTCGGGCTGGCGCTCCTGGGCACGACGCTAAGCTGCTTCAACACCGCCGTAAGGGTGAGCTACGCCATGGCCCAGGACAGGGAGATGCCGTCTATTCTCGGCGCCATGCACGGACGTTTCGCCACCCCGCACCGCGCGGTCTGGGTCCTTGTCGCGGTCTCCACGCTTATCGCCGCCATCGGGGTCCAGTCGGTCGTGGGCCTTACCGGGATAGCGCTCGCCTCGAACCTCGGGACCTTCGTCCTTTACGGCCTTACCTGCCTCTGGACGATAATCGCCTTTGCCGAGCGTCATGAGTTCCGTATAATCAAGCACGGCGTCGTCCCGGCGCTCGGCCTTGTGGCCAATCTCCTCATGCTCGGCGCTATCCTTTACCTCTATATCGTGGGGAACAGCGACGCCCGGAACGAGGCTTACATATCCTTCACTATCGCGGGTCTGTGGGCCGTCGCGGGAGGCGCGTACGTATTTATAAACAGCAGGCGCACCGGACGCGCCATCATAGGCGTCCCGTCAGCGACGGAAGAATAGAACGTCGATTACGCTAAATACGGTCAGCCATGGAAAAATTGAATCGCGCTGAAAATACGCAAACCCTGGAGGTCGACTTCTTCCATCTTACAGACGTGGGGCGCGCCCGCGAAGAAAACGAGGATTCGATCGGCTCCTGGCCATACGAGGGCGGCCTGCTTTTCGCCGTGGCCGACGGCCTCGGCGGTCATAACGCCGGACAGGTTGCGAGCGGACTGGCCCTGAAAGTGATCGAGAGGGAGATGGAGAACGCGCCGCGAAGTTGGTCGCTTCAGAGCCGCCTTAAGCGCGCGGCGCAGGCCGCGAACATTGAAATCTACCAGAAGGGGATGACGGTGCCAGAGTTGCGGCGTATGGGCACCACCCTGACGGCGAGCGTTGTTGCAGGCCCGACCTTGATAGCGGTCCACATCGGGGACACCAGGCTTTATCTGCTGCGCGGCGGAGAATTTACCCAGCTTACGAAAGACCACACATGGGTATGGGACCAGGTATACTACGGGATACTCTCGCCGGAGGAGGCCCGGACCCATCCCAGGCGCAATGTGCTCACCCGCTGCCTCGGCCACGACCTACTCGCCTCCATCGACGTCCTCACCATGGACTTGAAGCCTGGCGACCTGCTCCTTCAGTGCAGCGACGGGGTCCACGCGGCGCTCCCTGATGCCGATATAGCCGAAATCCTCGGAAAGGACCGGCCTGAAGCCGCCTGCGGAGCGATAGTCAGGCGGTGCCTGGAAGCCGGCGGCGATGACAACATCAGCGTGCAGGTGGCC
>DAIDBB010000001.1 GCA_027310325.1 bacterium
CTTAGGGCCAGGATATATCCTTATAACCCGGAACTGAAAATGGAGCCAGGCTTTGGAAGGGGGAAATCTTTAGAAACCGGTGAAGGCCGCTTCACTCGAGGGGTTCAAATCGGGCTTTCACAGAAAGTCGAAATCAAGGGGCAGAGGGGGCTAAGGGTCCGTAAGGCGGAGGGTAACCTTAAGCAGGTCGATTGGCTGGTCAGGGATGCCGAGCGGGAGGTAAGGGCCGGTGTCGCCAGAGAGTTCAGTTCCGTCCTGGTTGCCCAGGAACGGCTGAAGTTCGCCGGCGATATTGTCTCACTAAGCAAGGAATTGTTGAATATTTCGAGAGAGCTTTTCAAGGCGGACGCGGTGCCGCAACTTGACGTGCTCAGGGCCGAGGTGGAGCTGCGGAGGGCAGTGAATGAGCAGACAGCCGAATCAAGGAGGCTCAACACCGTTAAGAAGGAACTAAACCTTCTTATCGGGCAGCCGCCCGACTATGCTTTCCGGGCAACCGGCCCGCTGCTCTACAATCCCTTGCCCGAAACCGATACAGGACGCCTCACGGCGCTCGCGGTGGAAAACCGCCCGGACCTGAAGGCCGCTGAACTCGGGGTGAATGTAGCCGATGCGGACCTCGCGCTGGCCCGGGCCGACAGCGTTTTCCCGGAGATAAACGTGCAGGCAGGCTACGTCCAGGACAGGGACTTCGATTCAAGCGACCGGAGAGCGACCATGGGCGTCTCTATCCCTCTCCCACTAATCAACAGGAGGCAGGGTGAACGGCTGACGGCCTCGGCCGAGCGCAGCAGGCAGATCTCACAGGCAGCGCTTGTCCGCGCCAGGGTCGAAAAGGAGGTGCAACAGGCCCTCGGACGTTTCACGGCTTCGAAGAGCATAGTCGAAGGGTTCGTCAAAGAGATACTTCCGCAGCAGGAGAAGAACTTCAATCTCGTAAGGGAAGGCTACGAGCTCGGGCAGTTCCGCCTTACGGATGTTTTTGTGATTCTGCGCGAGTTTATCGATGGGAGGCTTAGATATCTTGAGGCCGTCCAGGAGTACAATAATGCGCTGGCGGACCTGGAAGAGGCCACAGGGTCCAAGCTTATCGCGACAAATAAATGAACCGCTGTGTAACAGGCAGAAATGATGCGCAATGAAGATTCTAAAAAATGGACACGGAGCAGAAAACTCCTGAGGAGCGTTCTGATAGCGGCTGCGCTTGTAGCGGCTGGCATTGGTTTATTTCTCGGGCACGGCGGCAACGGAGTACGGCAACTTGAGAGGGGAAAAGACGCCCTTCGCCGGGAGAGCAAAAAGGAGGAAGCGCCCCGGCAAAATGACCAAAATACGGAAAAGTCCGTCCCGGAAGGAGAAATGGGGGGCATAGTCCTTTCCCCCGAGGAGAAGGCGAATATCGGTCTTAATGTCGAGGAGGCCGCGGCAAGGTCCCTTGAAGAGATAAGGACTGTAAACGGGAAAGTTCGGGCGCATCCCGACAAGGTGGCCCTGGTCACCAGCCGGGTCGCCGGAAAGGCGGTCGGCGTTCATGTAAAGCTTGGAGACCCGGTGCGTAAAGGGCAGGACCTGGCGGACATTCAGAGTGTCGAGCTGGAGAAGGTGGAACTGGAGTTGATACAGGCGGAGAACAAATTGATTTTAGCAAAGACGGAGTTCGTGAGGCTGAAGACCCTGGTGGAAAAGGGGATAGCCGCAAAGAAGGAACTGAATGCCGCCGAGAACCAGTATAACGCCGTGCTTAATGAGATTGACGGCTTGGTCAGGCAGCTTGTCCTGCTGGGGCTTAAGGAAGAGGATGTCAAAAAGGTCCGCCGCGAGAAGATTGTCACAACCCTTCACCTGCGCGCGCCTATCGCCGGCACCATCGTCGAAAGGGATGTAGTACTCGGGCAGACCGTAGAGCCTAACGCAAACCTTTTCAGGATACTCGATTCATCGACCATGATCGTGGAAGGCGAGGCCTTTGAGGATATCCTGGGACTTCTTAAAAAGGGGCAGACCGTCAGGGTGACAGTCGCCGCTTATCCAGAGGAGTTTTTTAGCGGCAAAATAGTCTTCATCCATCCCACGGTAGAGCCTGAAAAAAGGACCGTTCATTTCTGGGTGGAGGTGGACAACAGCCGGGAGATGCTGAAGGAGGGTTTTTTTGCCAGGCTTATCGTTGTGGTCTCCGAGGGAAAGAACGTGCTCACTGTCCCGACCGCGGCTTTGATGTCCGAAAAGGGGGAAGATTTCGTCTTCGTAGAAAAGAACGGGGGGTTCGTCAGGGCCGACGTGTCGGTCGGGACAAGGACGGAGCGTTATGTTGAAGTCAAAAGGGGCGTAAAACCCGGCGACCGTATAATCACGGACGGCAAGCAACAGGTGTATGCCAAGTACCTTTCGGCCCGGAGAGGCGAACCGGTACTCGGAGGCCATCCGCACTGAGGAGGCAAGAGATGTTTCGGTGGATTATCCGGTGGTCGCTTGAGAACCGGCTTCTGGTCGTCCTGGCCTCCGTCGTTCTCCTTATCGTCGGGGTCCTCACCGTCAGAAAGATTACCCTGGACGTCTTCCCGGAGTTTGCCCCGCCCCAGGTGGTCATCCAGACCGAAGCCCCCGGCCTCCCGCCGGGTGATGTGGAAGCCCTTATCACCTTTCCACTTGAAAGCGCTATCAACGGCACCCCTGGCATAGCCGCCATCCGGTCAAAGTCCACGGCGGGGCTTTCTACCACAATCGTCGTCTTCCAATGGGGGACGAACATCTATACCGCGAGGCAGCTCATCAACGAGCGGCTCCAGTCGATATCCGGGCGCTTCCCGCCCGGCACCAAGCCTCCCATCATGCTGCCGATAACCTCTGCCGTGGCCTGGCTTGTCAAGTTCGCCCTTAAAAGCGATACGGTCTCGCAAATGGAATTGCGGACGCTTTGCGATTGGGACGTTCGAAACCGCCTCCTTGCCATCCCCGGCGTTGCCGCCGTTAACTGCATCGGCGGGGAGGTCAAGCAGTACCAGGTGCTCCTGTCGGCGGAAAGGATGCTTAACTATGACGTTACCGTAAGCAACGTCGTCGAGGCTGTCAGGAAGGCGAATATAAGCGTGCCAGGAGGTTTCCTGCTTCAGCCGGGACGTGAATACATAGTCACAGGAGCAGGCAGGATAACGTCTTTAGAC
>DAIDBB010000012.1 GCA_027310325.1 bacterium
GGCTCCCCGTGAACGTAAGCGAGCCGAGAAGCACCTCAAACCCCACGGCTATCATCCTTACGGTCCCGAGGTCGCCTCCGTGACGGTAGTACTCGGCGACTCCGACGAGGGCCGCGGCCAGGGCGCCGAAGGCGTGGGAAAGCGCGATTCGCTGCGGCATGGCCGTCATCTTGACCCTGCCCATCGGAATGCCGATTACGGTACCGATAATAAGTCCGACTATGATCCACTGGTAGTTGACTATGTCATGATGGAGAAGAGTGCCGGCCAGGGCCATTCCCATGCCTATTTCGGCAAAGAACATACCCCTCCTGGCGGTCTCGGGGGAACTCAGGTCCTTAAGACCCATTATGAAAAGCGCAGACGCTATCAGATAAGCGAATTCCAAGAGATGGCTTGTCATTTTTTGCTATCCTTCCCTTTTTTGAACATTTTAAGCATGCGGTCGGTTATGTAAAAACCGCCGACGACGTTTATCGTCGACGCCATTACCGCGGTGAACCCCAGTATGGTGTATACCCTGTTATAATTCGCCCCGGCTATGACCAGAGAGCCCACAAGCGATATACCGGAGATGGCGTTTGTAGCGGCCATCAAAGGCGTATGCAAAAGGGGCGGGACCCTCGATATGACCTGGTACCCAAGAAAACCCGCGAGGACGAATACATAAAGCCCCGCGATCAGACTTGCCGATGTTACTTCCATACTTTCCTCCCTTTTAATATTCAGCCATAATCCGGCTGCTTTAACCTCGGCCCTCGATATCAGACCCTCTTTAAAAATTTACCAGTGGCTCCTCGCGCCGCCTCCGCTGGGATAAGATATATTCGCCTTTTTTACGGCCTCCCTGACGCCCGTATGGGTGATCTCGCCGTTATGGGTTACCATGGAGCCCTTTATTATCTCGTCGTCAAAGTCGAGCTTGAGCTCCTTTTTGTCAGGGGCGAGGAGATAAAGGATATTAAGGATATTTTTTGCGTAAAGCTGGCTCGCGTGCACGGGAAGTGTTGACGGAAGGTTTGTCGGCCCGATTATCGTTACGTTGTGTTTGACCACGGTCTTGCCCTTTTCAGAAAGGACGCAGTTGCCGCCCTGCTCGACCGAGAGGTCCACTATTACGGACCCGGCCTTCATCTCCTTTACCATGTCCTCGGTTATAAGCGTCGGGGCCGGCTTTCCGGGTATGAGGGCCGTGGATATGACGACGTCAGCGTCCTTGGTATGCTTCCTTATTA
>DAIDBB010000046.1 GCA_027310325.1 bacterium
CCCTGATCGCCTTCTTCCTCTACAAACCTGACTTCTGTACCGATTTTCAGCTTGTCGAAATCCGCGTTAAGAACGCTATTCTTATGAAAATAAATTTCCCTACCATCTGAGCTTTCGATTATCCCGAATCCCTTGTCCGTAAATAGTGCTGATATCTTGCCGTGTGTGGGGACTTCATGCGTCTTCACGTCTCGATGAATGCTATTGGCATACGCTCTTAACTGTCGGCAAGCCTCATTGAAGGCATCGCGGACAGCCACGTATACATCCTCATGTGCATGATGCTCATCAGGTTCCCTGTTCACCACCAGTTCGCTGCCTGGAACGGTCAGATCGATCCTCACATGGTAAAGGTTACCCTTGTGATGATGCTTATGATGTGCTTCCACAACGACACTGCAACGCATTATTCGATCATAAAGTTTATCCAGTTTTTCGGACTCCTTTCGGACCCTTGCTTCCAATGCCTCTGATGCCTCTAGATTGCGGAAAGTGATCTGTACTGGTAGCAGCATACAATTTACCTCCATAGCCCATTCAATAAAAAAAGGGTTGCGATTGTATTTTTAAGAGTCTCATTTAAGAGAGCTCTTCTGACACGGTCAGTAACGTTCGCAACCCTTTTATCTTAATTAAAGCATTCTTTCTGAATTTGTCAAAGGTGGGCAAACCTCATATGGCAAACTCGCCCCCCTTAGAAAAGGAGGGACCTCTCTGGAAGAAAAAAAGATGGTCGGCCTTCCGGCTGACCACCTTTTCTCTCGGGAAGGAAACGGGAGGGATTGTTTATTATTGGGATATGCTGCGAAGTATGCCGCGTCGCAGGATCTTCGGGCGGGGTATTGAAGTATCTACAGTCTTCTTCTCTTTATCACCGTCATCGCGTTATACAGATTTTCGACCCCTTCGTACAGGTCTTTGTCGGCCTCTTCTTCCCTCATCGCCCTGATCATTCTCTCCAGCTCCTTGTCATTGGCTTCATAGACGGACAGGAAATAATAACCGTAAAAATCATAAAAGGTCTCTATGTCGATAAGGTTCCTCTTGCCGAAGATCCAGATGGTCTCAAAATAATTAAGATAATCCTCAAATTCCCACTCGTCATACTTTTCCTTCAAAATGGGGCCTGCCGCTTCCTTTTCTTCCTTTTTTGAATAGATCCATTTTTTCGCTTCAGCGTGCCTCTCAAGCCATCTCAATATGTCCTGCTCGATCTTGTACAAAAAATCGGCGCTGATCTGGTCTTTTTCGGCTTTTATCTGGTCGCTTTCCGTCTTTATCTGATTGCTGATCCTCGTCAACTGCTTATACGCGACATAGAGGAGCCCGAGCGCGGCCCCGGCGGTTATCAGCTTCAATAGAAAATCTAACATGCGATCATTGTCCTTCCCCGCCTCCCGTCAGCCTTTTCCTGTAAGCCTCGTAATCAGGGACCGTGCGCTGGTATTCCTCCGTCATCAATGACGACGAGATCATGAAATCCGCCGAGGCCCTGTTGCACGCAACGGGGATGTTCCAGACCACGGCTATCCTCAAAAGGGCTTTCACGTCCGGGTCGTGGGGCTGGGGTTCAAGAGGGTCCCAGAAAAAGATCAAAAAATCGATGGCGCCCTCCACTATCTTCGCGCCGATCTGCTGGTCGCCCCCCAGCGGGCCGCTTTGAAGCTTATTGATCTCAAGGCCGAGCTCCTGCTCGAGGAGCTTGCCCGTTGTTCCCGTGGCGCTCAGCCTGTGGTTGGCGAGAAGTCCCTTGTTGAACTTCGCCCATTCCAGAAGATCGCGCTTTTTATGGTCATGGGCGACAAGAACGATATTTTTCCGCTGCCTGAGTTCTATTTCCCTATATTCCACAATGCTCCTCCTTGACAGGCCTTGCCACGCCGTCCGCTATGCCGTAATCGGTCCTACCCGGCTATGAAATATGACAGCCTGACGTTCATGACGATGGACACCCTCAGCCACTCTTTTACGGAAAAGGGGATGGAGCCTTTTTCCTTGCAGATATACGTGTCCGTGTCTATCCCCAGCTCATGCGCGAGATGTTCCTCTTTAAGGTTCCTGTCCTCCCTTAAAGCCTTGAGCCGGTGACGCATCTCATCCGAGTTTATTATTACTTCATTCTTCTTTTTTGCCATTTTTTTCCCCATGTCTTCAGACCAGACCTGTCTTGGAAAACCAGACCCCGCCTCGGGCGACGGAGCTTATCGCTTTTTTAAGGCGGATAGGCGTCGAGTTCCCGGCGAGCACCCCTTTTAGCCCCTTGTCGGTGACGGCGGAAGTGATATTGTCCTTTCCGCAGCCCGTATCGAGGAGTATAAGCCTCATGCCGTGGGCCTGCCCAACGTCCCCGAATTCGTTATAAAGCGTGATGAAATCGACGAGTATTACGTCCGGCTCGAAGGACTTGATCATGCTGTAAGGGTTTGTGCCTGTCTTCAGCTCGCTCGTCTTGAAGACGTCCGCGACCTCGAAATCGGCGCCCTCAAGCAGTTTCTTCACTCCCGCCGAATAAATCATATTGCTGAAAGCGAGCATGACCTTCGTGTTCATTCCATGCCTCTCTTTGCCTTTAAAAGGTTAGATGGTGGAGCCAGCGTGATCGCGAAATTTCCGAAAATCTCATGTTAAGGACGGAGGCAGGAGGGCTATCTCACGCCTCATGGTCAGGTTACTGAACCGTACGGGCCCTGACCGAAAAAAGTGTACTGGTGTGGATGAAGGGCGTTTCTTGCGGTCTGAAAAAGAAAGCAGGCAGGCCGAAGAACCAGCCTGCCTGCTTATTG
>DAIDBB010000053.1 GCA_027310325.1 bacterium
TATCTCTGCGCTCCTGAAGCGATTGAGGCCGTATTAAGAGCGGGTCTTGCCGTGCCGATCGTCATCGAAGAGCGCGTCGCGGCCGTCCTTGTCTTTTTCATGAGCGAAGTCCGCGATGAAGACAGGCATTTTATCGATATCGTCTCCGCCATCGCGGCCCAGCTCGGCTCCGTTATCCGGCGTAAACTGTCCGAAGACGCCCTGAGAAAGAGCGAGAGCAAATACAGGACGCTCGTCGAGAACCTGCCCCAGAGGATATTCCTTAAAGATAAAAACTCGGTATATGTCTCCTGCAACGAGAACTACGCGAGGGATTTTGGGATCAGGCCCGACGAGATAGCCGGTATGACTGATTATGAGCTTCACCCCAAAGAACTTGCTGAAAAATACAGGGCGGAGGACAGGGCTCTCATGGAGTCCGGCGAGATAAAAGAGTTCGAAGAAAGCGAAATTCATGACGGTAAGGAGCGTTTTGCGCGCATTATCAAAATGCCGGTCAGGGACGAGTCCGGCAACGTCACGGGCATTTTAGAGATTTTCTGGGACATAACCGCCCAGAAGCTGGCTGAAAAAGAAAAAGAACATTTGGAAGAAAAACTGAGACATATGCAAAGGATGGAAGCCATAGGACAGCTGACCGGAGGCATCGCCCATGACTTCAACAACTTCCTTACGGCGATTGTGGGAAATGGTTATCTTATTGAAATGAAGATAGATAAGGACGCCTTCCTTATGCCTTTCGTGCAGCAGATACTCGCCGCCGCCGAAAAGGCGGCCAATCTTACCAGGGGACTCCTCGCGTTCGGAAGAAGGCAGGCCTTGCATGTAAGGCCTGTAGCCATAAACGACATTGTAGGGAGCGTTGATAAGCTCCTTAAGAGGCTCATCGGGGAAGACATAGAGTTTAGGGTAAAACTGACGGATGAAGATGCAAAGATAATGGCGGACTTCGGGCAGATGGAGCAGGTCCTCATGAATTTTGCCACAAACGCGAGGGACGCGATGCCGCAAGGTGGACTCTTCTCAATCGAAACAGAGGTCGTGACCATCGATGACGGCTTCATAAAATTGCACGGCTACGGCAGGCCGGGCAGGTATGTTTTAATAACCGCTACGGATACCGGCACAGGTATGGATGAAGAAACAAGGAAAAAGGTCTTTGAGCCGTTCTTCACCACGAAAGATGTCGGAAAGGGCACGGGACTCGGGCTTTCGATAGTATACGGGATAATAGAACAGCATGATGGTTATATTGATGTATACAGTGAACCCGGCAAAGGGACGATCTTCAGCGTATATTTGCCGGTAATTGAGGCGATAAATGAAAGAATAAGACCTGAAGAAGCACCTGTCACGGTTTGTGGAAATGAGACCATCCTTCTGCGGAAGACGAAGATGAGGTCAGAAGCCTTACGCGGACCGTTCTGGAGGAGTCTGGCTACAGGGTGATAG
>DAIDBB010000062.1 GCA_027310325.1 bacterium
ATGTAGAGGAAGGCGAGACCTTCGGCTTTCTCGGGCCCAATGGCGCGGGAAAGACCACCACTATAAACATACTCTGCACGCTCCTGGGCTTTGACTCGGGGGTCGCCATGGTAAACCGTTATGACTGCAGGACTGAACCCCGGATGGTCCGCTCGTCCATCGGACTTGTCTTTCAGGAGTTTACCCTCGATAACGAGCTTACTGCCAACGAGAACCTCAAGTTCCACTGCTATCTTTACGGCATGGACAGGAAGCTTATGGATAAAAGGATCGAAGAGGTCCTTGACGTCGTGGGCTTGAGCGAGAGAAGGGGCGACGTCGTAAAAAAGTTCTCCGGAGGGATGAAAAGAAGGCTTGAGATAGCGCGCGGGCTTCTCCACAGGCCCAAGGTACTTTTCCTTGACGAGCCGACCCTCGGGCTTGACCCGCAAACGAGGAGCCACGTCTGGGAGTTCATAAAGAAACTCAAGAAGACGTCCGGGAATACGGTATTCATGACGACGCACTATATGGAGGAGGCCGAGGTCTGCGACCGCATAGCCATAATAGACAGGGGGCGCATAATAGCCTGCGCCAGGCCGGATGAGCTGAAGAGCTCGATAAAGGGGGATACCGTCTACATAAAGACCGCTGACGATGCCGCCGCAAGCCGCGAGATAGAGGAGAAGTTCAGGCTCAAGCCGAAGATGATCGAAGCCGGGCTCTCGGTCAATGTCGAGGCCGGGGAAAAGTTCATCCCCCTGCTTTTCGAGGGGCTCAAGACCGAGATCAAATCGGTCAATATAAAAAAGCCGAGCCTTGAAGACGTATTCATCAACCTTACGGGAAGGGAAATGAGGGATTACGGCCCGGCCCCGTCTCCGAGGTTCCGCGGCCATTGAAGTGCCGCTGACGGTAATCCTCACAAGGCATACTCGATTGAAATATATCCAGACAAGAGCCGTATATGTGATACTCTTGAGGGAGTTCAAGAGGTTCTTCCGCCAGAAGGGGAGGCTCGTCGTCACCATGGCTAGACCCCTCATATGGCTTTTCATAGTGGGGTCTGGTTTCACAAGGCTCATAGACACCTCGGCAGGGGCGCATTATATACAGTTCATTCTCCCCGGCATAGTCGGGATGACCATACTCTTCAGTTCCATCTTCTCCACGATGTCTGTCGTGTGGGACAGGGAGTTCGGGTTCTTGAGAGAGATGCTGGTGTCTCCGGTCTCAAGGGTCACGATAGTCGCCGGGAAGCTTTTGAGCGGCACTATACTTTCGGCTCTTCAGGGGGCGGCCCTCCTGGTAATAGCCCCTATTCTCGGGCTTAAAGTCGGCCTCGTCGGGCTCCTCGCCATGGCGGCCCTAATGTTCCTGGTGGCCCTTTCAATAACCGCTTTCGGCCTTTTCATAGCGTCGTTTCTTACTTCTCTCGAGGGTTTTAACGTTATCATGAACTTCATAATACTGCCGATGTTTTTCCTGAGCGGGGCGCTGTATCCTGTAGAATCCCTGCCGGCCTCGATAAGGGTCTTTACCCTCATTAATCCTCTATGCTTCGGGGTGGATTCATTCAAGCACGTGCTCCTTCCCGCGGGGGGAAGGCTTGTGGCCGAGTTCCCGGTCATGCTTGATATAGCCTTTGTGAGCGTATTCGCCCTTTTATTTACCGTTCTGGCCGCGGTTGTCTTTGAGAGAAGGAAGTGATCGATATGAAGACGGGCGCTCTTTTTGTAGTTTCCACTCCCATAGGCAATCTTGAAGATATAACGCTTCGCGCATTGAGGGTCCTCAAGGAGGTCGGCCTCATTGCCGCGGAAGATACGAGGGTAACGAAAAAGCTTCTGAGCCATTACGGCGTCTCAACTCCTATGACAAGCTACTTCGAGCATAATGAGCTCAAAAAGGCGCCTTTTCTTCTGGAGAAGCTCAAGGGAGGCACTGACATAGCGATAGTTACGGACGCTGGCACACCGGGGATTTCGGACCCCGGCTACAGGCTTATAAGGCTTGCCATAGAAAATTCCATTGAAGTCGTCTCGATACCGGGGCCTTCGGCGCTTACTTCGGCATTGAGCGTAACGGGGCTGCCCTTAGACGAGTTTACATTCAAGGGGTTTATCCCCGCGGGCCAGAACGCCAGGAAAAAGTTCCTGCTGGAGCTTAAGACCCCGGAGCACACCTTCATAATGTACGAATCCGCAAGGCGGATAAAGGATACGCTCAAGGATATTCCGGACGTCCTCGGAGACGTCGAGGTCGTGGTGGCAAGAGAGATGACAAAGCTCCACGAAGAGGTATTGAGGGGTAAGGCGAGCGTTATATGCGAGAAGCTCAGGGATAGAGAGCTTAAGGGGGAGATAGCTCTTGTCATCAGGACCGCTAAAGCCTCTCAAGCCGCCGATCCTGCCAGGGAAATAGAAAACCTTCTTAAGGAGGGCTTCGGCCTTAAAGAGGTCGTAAAGGCCGTGGCGCTCACGTTCGATCTGCCCAAGAACGAGATATATAAGGAGGCCCTTCGGGTAAAATCGGCCCTGAACCTGTAAACGTATTTCAATCGGAGAGGATAAGATGGTAGTGTAGGGAACTAAATAATAACGGGAGCTGAAATGAAAAATTTCATAGTTGGTTTTTTTATAGGTATAACGGCTCTCCTGGCCTTTTTGTATTTCGGAGGGCCCAGATACATGATCGCCTTAGGCAACAAGACTGAACAGGCCGGGAAAAAGCTCGAGCATTATGAAAGGCCCGTCCAGGATACCGCCAAAGGCGCGGCCAGGTCCGTTGATAAGGCCTACGACAAGACGAAGGAAAAGGTAAAGGAGTACATAAAAAAATAGCGGGGGTCAGATCTCGGGAGATTTGAAGAGGAAGGGGAACCTGAGATTAACTGTGTCCGTTCCCAAATATATCTCGTTTATGGCAAGGTCCGCCCTGCCGGCATTTTTCGAGAGCGGCTCAAAAATAAGAAACCTTGTCGTCTTTTCGCCCGGCTTCAAGGTCAGCGCAAGGTCGTAAATCCTTCCTTTCATCGCTGAAAGCCCGGATTCCAGCCCGCTGTTCCCTATCGCAGCGTCATAGAGGTCAGTATAATCGAGAGGTTTTTTGTAGTCCATGCTGTCGTCAGTAAGGACCGTCATGGACGGATTGTAGATGGCCTTCAATTTTGATTTATTCTCGATCCCCACGCTCAGGATAACGTATTTTTTGTCCGAAAGGCTTTTTAAAAGGGGAGAGCCTTCACAGTCAGAGGCCTTTACGTGCCTGACGGCAACCCTTATGGAGCCGTTCTCGAAGACACCCTCTTCGGTCTCCTTGTGATACATGCCTTTTAGATTTTTGTCGTCCGGGTAGAGATAGGCCCTGCCATGGGGTCCGGCACATCCGAAAAAAACGAGGAGAACGATTGCTGATAATAACGGCTTAAGGGTTCTCAAGGGAAGCTCCATTCAGTAGCTGTTCCATCTGGTAAGGGCAATAAAGTCGTCAAATTCGTCCTTGTAGTCTTCCCATTTGAGGTCGACCCTGTCAACTCTTGCCGTGGGCGGGCCCACACGGCTCCATTCGATGACCTTTTTTACAGACAGCTCCGGTCCCTCTATTATGGCCTCTACGGTGCCGTCGGGGTTGTTCTTGACCCAGCCGCAGACCTTGTGCGTTCTGGCCACTTCCGCCATAGAGGCCCTGAAAAAGACCCCCTGCACAAGTCCTTCAATGATGATATGCGCCCGTACTTTTTCCTTCATGATGGAAAAGTAGCATAAATACCAATCATTGGCAAGAATGTCCTTTTTAAAAAGACTTGAAGCCAGGGTTGAGGCAGGGATAATATATTGTATCAAGGGCTTAATTGATAGAAGGGATGATTATGAAAGAGGTCTTCATAATAGGCGGCGGGCTTGCCGGAAGCGAGGCGGCGTACCGGGCCGCGATGATGGGGGTAAAAGCCACGGTCTTTGAGATGAAGCCCGTCCGTTTTTCTCCCGCCCATGGGCTTTCGACCCTGGGGGAGCTCGTTTGCAGCAATTCCTTGAAATCTGAGAGCATCGAAAACGGAGCCGGGCTTCTTAAGGAAGAGATGAAGGCCCTTGATTCCCTCGTGATCAGGGCTGCGTACGCCACACGGGTCCCGGCGGGAAAGACCCTCGCGGTAGACCGCGCCGCCTTTTCAGCTTATATAACGGACGCCCTCAAAGACGCAGGGGTTGGTATTATAAGGGAAGAGATAAGGTCCATACCCGGCATGAGGCCTCTTGTGATAGCGACCGGCCCGTTGACGACGGACGCGATGGCCGAATCTATCGGGGGGCTTGTGGGACGCGGGAGCTTTCACTTCTACGACGCCGTGGCCCCTATCGTTTACGGGGACTCGATAGACATGGATAGGGTCTTCAAGGCGTCACGCTATAATAAAGGGGGAGACGACTACATAAACTGTCCGCTCGACGAGGGCGAATACGGGAGATTTCTTGAAGCGCTTACCGCCTCGGATAGAACTACGCCGAGGGAGTTCGAGGATGAGCGAGTATTCGAGGCGTGCATGCCCATAGAAGTCCTTGCCGGGAGAGGGCCAAAAACACTTCTATTCGGCCCGATGAGGCCCGTTGGGCTTACCGACCCAAGGACCGGGAAGCGTCCTTTCGCCGTCGTTCAGTTAAGGAGAGAGAACCGTGAAGCCACTCTCTATAATATGGTCGGTTTTCA
>DAIDBB010000077.1 GCA_027310325.1 bacterium
GCCGCAAGGCTTGCGATGCAAAGTCCGAAAAGCCTCACTGAACTCCGGCGCATGGTGACCTCGCCGGGCGGGACGACCGTCGAAGGGCTCAAAAAGCTCGAAGAGGCCGGCTTCAAAGGCGCGGTAATGAAGGCCGTTGAGGCCGCAACGAAAAGGGCGGCCGAGCTTTCGGCGAAAGATTAGGCCGCCAAAGAGTGCACGGATTTTTAAAAACAGGATTTCTTATGCCGGAATATAGGAGCGCCTCGATGTTCGTCTTCGCCAACCTTCTTGAAGCTGTCGCAAAGATACTTGAGATAGGCCTTAACATTTACTTCTGGATAATCGTCGTGCGGGCCCTATTATCGTGGGTCAATCCCGACCCGTACAACCCGATAGTGAGGTTCCTCTACCAGGTGACCGAGCCGGTGCTGGGTCGGATCAGAAGGATTCTGCCATATATCGGCGGGATCGACATCTCGCCCCTGATAGCGATACTGATAATAATATTCTTTCAGAGATTCGTCATAACGACGCTTCTCGATGTGGCGCTAAGACTAAGGACAGGAGGTGGACTATGAAAATAACACCGCTTGAGATCCGCGGCTACCAGTTTAAAAAAAGCTTCAAGGGCTATGACGTTCAGGAGGTCGAGAAGTTAAAGGGACTGGCCTCCGACACCCTCGAAGAGATGATAAAGGCAAACGCCATTCTCGATGAAAGACTCAAGGAGGCGAACGAGCGTCTGGCCGAGCACATCGCCACCGAAAAGACGCTCAAGGACGCGATAACGACTGCGCACAGCATGGGGGAGGACCTCAAAAACAGCGCAAGAAAAGAGGCGGAGCTCATGATCGCCGAGGCAAGACTTCAGGCCGAGGAGATCATAAGACAGGCCCATTCAAGGTCACGCGAGCTTCAGGAAGAGATATTAAGGCTCCGTAAACAGAGGGCCGAGATCGAGTTCTCGATAAAGGCGATCCTCGATTATCATATGAGCATACTGACCATAGAAAGCGATGAATCCAGAAAAGCCGACAGCGAATCCGAAAAGCTCAAATTCTTCAAATAGCTACCCGTTCATATCATCTACCCCGAAGGGGCTTTTTATCACTATAAGGGTCCAGCCGAGGGCGTCAAAAAACAGGGTGGACGGGGTGCATGGGGGGGTTCTTAAGATACGGCTTACCGCGCCTCCCGTGGAGGGTGAAGCAAACAGGGCTATCATAGATTTTCTTTCAAAATCGCTCGGACTTAAGAAAAGCTCCTTCAGTATCGATACGGGCCTCAAATCGCGGGGAAAAAGGGTGCGCGTCGGGGACGTCACCCGGGATGGGCTTGAAGAGGCGTTTTCAAGGATATTTGCCGGGAAAGATTAATGGCCCTCCAGGGTTCGTCAAGTTTACAGGACTTCGCAATAAAAAAGGGACCTCGAAAGGTCCCTTTTTTAATTCTCATATTCGCAAGAGTGATTCTTTAGCCTTCGCTGAACCCCTTAAGGAGCTTTGACCTTGTGGGGTGCCTCAAGCGCCTTATGGCCTTAGCCTCTATCTGCCTTACCCTTTCCCTCGTGACGCCCAGGACTTTTCCGACTTCTTCAAGGGTGTAGTCCTGTTTCTCGCCTATCCCGAACCTCATCCGCAGAACCTTCTCCTCCCTTGGAGTAAGGCTCTCAAGGACAAGGTTCGTCTGATCGGAAAGGTCCTTTTCGATAGCCGCGTCTGCCGGCGAAGGAGACTTCTCGTCCTCGATAAAGTCCCCGAGGGAGCTCTCCTCGTCGTCGCCTATCGGGGTCTCAAGGGAGAGGGTCTGTTTCATTAGCCGGAGGATCCTTCTCACCTTGGCTATCGGGATGTCCATCCTTTCGGCTATCTCTTCAGGATAGGGTTCCCTGCCGAGTTCCTTCAAGAGCTGTCTGGAGGTCTGAAGGAGCCTGTTGATGGTTTCTATCATGTGGACCGGGATCCTTATCGTCCTGCCGTGGTCCGCGATAGACCTTGTTATCGCCTGCCTTATCCACCATGTTGCGTAAGTCGAGAACTTGTATCCCTTCTTATAATCGAACTTGTCGACCGCCTTCATGAGGCCGATATTGCCTTCCTGGATAAGGTCTGAGAACTTGAGTCCGAGGTTCACGTACCTCTTCGCTATGCTTACGACAAGCCGGAGGTTGGCCTCTATAAGCCTCTGCTTGGCCTCCCACATGTTGAAGTCGTGGACTTTTACTTCCCTTGAAAGCTCCTTGAGGTCGTTCCTCTTCATGCCGAGCTTCTTCATGATCCGGCGGATCCGGAGCTTCGCCCTTTCGGCCTTGCGGACGCCTTTTTTCTGCTCCTCCCTTTCAATGAGAGACTCGAGCCTTACGATCCTTTTTACGATCCGGCGGATGAGGTTGTTATTGAGATTGGCGTCCTTAAGGAGCTTGTAAGCGCTCTCGGGCTTTCTCCTTTTGAGCCTTTCAAGTCTGGTTATGACCTCTTCGGCGTAGGCCTCCTCGTACTGGCCTTCCTCGGCCTCCTCGATGAGCTCGCGGAGCGACGCCTTGCCTTCCCTGACCCTCCCTACGACCCTTAGGACTTCCCTCACGGCGAAAGGACTGCTGAGGGTGAGCTTCCGGAACTCGGCGCGCGCTTCCTCAATTTTCCTCGCGTATATTATCTCTTCCTCTCTTTTAAGGAGCGGCACCGCCCCCATCTCCCGCATGTAGATGCGAACAGGGTCTTCGACCCTTTCGGCCTCAAGAACCTCTTCCTTGGCGCTTACGGCGGCCTCCCTTGCCTCCCCCTTCTCGGCGGTATCCACAACGTCTATCCCGAGGTCGCTCAAGGTCTCGAGAAGGTTATCCATCTCCTCGACGGAAAAGTTATCCTGCGGAAATGCATCATTTATCTCATCATAGGTGAGAAATCCTTTGTCTTTCCCGATATCTATAAGGCTCGACAGGTCTCCATTACCGTTCCCTGAGTGATTGTTCGCCTGATGGGTTGAATTATTGTTGTTTTTTTTGGCCATATCCCCGCCTCTGGATAAGTTAACTTTCTTAATTTTTGTAAGCTTTCATATATTTAATATGCAAAGCA
This sequence comes from bacterium, assembly GCA_027310325.1. Taxonomy (GTDB): domain Bacteria; phylum Desulfobacterota; class GWC2-55-46; order GWC2-55-46; family GWC2-55-46; genus JAKAIQ01. Next base: position 3,060 of record DAIDBB010000077.1, read on the forward strand.
TTATAAGCTATCATAAGTTTATATCATTCGTCAAGACTGGTCAAGGATAGCCACCTTCTTCCTGAAAAAGAGTTCAAACATAAGTTTATTTTTATTCTGGAGAAGTAACGAATAAAGGGGAAACTTCAAAAAGTATTCCCCCTTTGTAAAAGCACTGCAAAAAACCAAATTTAAATTAAGCAACTAGCAACTACCGCAAAGCGACGTACAATCCAGTAAATCAATAAGCGTACAGGTTCCCGTAGGGACGTAATGACACCGGAAGGAGCTTCTTGAATCCCTTTTTCATCACATCATCAAGTTTAAGGTTCATGTCCTTGCAGAAATCGCCAAGGTATTCCTTGAGGACAGCGGCATCTTCATCGTCGGGGTCGAGTATGCCGACCTCGGCGCCGCAGTATTTCTTTTCGACCTCTCCCCTTATGAATATGGTACCGCCATGCATACCTGTCCCCAGATAATCGCCTACGATGGGCTCTCCCTCTTTTTTATTGAGGCCGAGGAGTATGAGGACCCCTCCGGCCATGTACTCTCCGAAGAAATCCCCGGCGGTCCCGCCGACGATTATCGTGGGGCTCTGTTTCTTGTTGCCCTTCATGTGGATCCCGACCCTGTAGCCGACGTTACCGAGCACATGGAGCTTGCCGCCCCTCATGCCGTAGCCAAGGACGTCGCCGGCGTTGCCCTCTATTATGACCTTGCCGGCGTTCATCGTGTTCGCGATATTGTCCTGGGCATTGCCTTTTATGAGGAGCGTTGGGCCGTCCATGAAGGCGGCCATGTCGTTGCCGGGGACCCCTTCTATGACGATCCTCGAGCTGCCCTTGAGCCCGTCGCCTATATAGTACTGGCCGTTAACTCCCCTGACCCTTATCTCCTTCTCCCCTTTGGCTGCCGCCTCGCGGATCAAGCGATTAAGGTCCCTGTAGTATAGGCCGGTGGCATCGATCTCAAACATTATCCTATTGTCTCCTTAACTCTTTTATCAACCAAGGGTTATCTGCCGGCGGGTTTGACGCCGAGCATGTCGAGCGTATGGCTGTCGAGGCCCACGCCGCGGAGCCTCTCCCTGTTCCCCCTGAGGCTCTCTATCGCGTTTATGCCAAGAGCCCCGAGTATCTCCATAAGCTCATGTTTCCAGGCACGTACCAGGTTTATAAGCCTCTCCGCGTACACCTCAGGGTCGAGCCTTGCGGTGAGCTCAGGCCTCTGGGTCGTTATGCCCCACGAGCAGTTGCCGGTATAGCACTTGCCGCAGACGGTACAGCCCATGGTTATGAGAGCGGCCGTCGCTATGGCAACGGCGTCCGCCCCGAGGGCTATGGCCTTCGCCGCGTCCGCGCTCGACCTTATGCCGCCGGCCGCTATGATGGAAGCCTCGTTCCTTATGCCCTCCTGCCGGAGCCTATCGTCGACGGCCGCTATCGCGTGCTCTATCGGTATGCCGAGGTGGTCGCGGATTATCGAAGGCGCGGCTCCCGTGCCTCCCCTGAACCCGTCGATATAGACGATGTCGGCGCCCGCCCTTACGATGCCTGAGGCGATGGCCGCCACGTTATGGACGGCCGCGATCTTAACGGAGACAGGCTTGTAGTCGGTAGCCTCCTTTATCG
>DAIDBB010000093.1 GCA_027310325.1 bacterium
GACGAGCAGCCGCTCGACAGAAACTACGCCACGTGGTTTCAGGAGCTGGTAGCCGCAAGGGAGCGCATCATGCGAGAGGTAAACGCGCGATACAGGACTGACCTCATAAGGGAGTTCGAGGGCCTGCTGGCCGCCGCTCCAAAGGCCGGCACGCCGAGGCAGGGGCTTGAGGAGAGGATGATCAGAAACGTCCTCCTCGAGCTTATAGCTGTAGACGACTCGGCCGGAAGCCGCCGCCTTCTTATCGATTATTTCCGTTCGGCCGCGACCGCAACGGACCGGGTGGCGGCCCTCACCCTCCTTAACCGCTCCGGCGAGCCGTCGCGCCGGAATATCCTCGAAGAGGTTTACAGCGACTGGCATGGGCATCTTAGCGGCTACGCCAATTATCTCCGGATCGTATCGAGCGGTACAAGGGACGACGTCTTCGAGATGATAGAGGCGGAAAGGACGCGCCAGACCTTTGACGTCACGCAGCCAACCTGGTGCAGGGCGCTCTTCCTCACGATGGCCTCCAACAACAAGATGGCATGGACAGATAAGGGCATAGAGTGGGTCGCGGACAAGGTCATATACCTTGCGCCGATAAACGGGACGATAGCGAGCAGGCTCTTGAATACTTTTCAGCATGTGAAGAGCCTCAAGCCGGGGCTTCGCGACAAGGTGACAAGGGCCCTCGAACGGATCGTGAGGGAAGTCTCCGACGAGACGAGCGCCGCCATCCACGGCCAGGCCTCGGCATATCTGGGAAGTAAACGGTAAAAGCGGAAGGCTAAGGTTCGCTTCCTATTAAATTAAAGGGGCTTCCTTAAGCCCCCTTTAATTACGAACGGTTGGAAAAAACTTACGGATATGGACTATTTTTTAAGTATCCTGCTTTTTGCCGAAACCTTCCTTTTTCCCAACCTTCTATCGCCTATCGGCCCAAAACCATGCGCGCCGCCGGGCATGGCCTCAAATGTCCTGTCCCCAATTTCCAACAGAAGCTCGGCGTTCTCTCTTTCGAGACCGTTTCTCGGATAAACTATCCTTGTGGAGGTTACAGTCTCGTCATATTCTCCTGCTTCGGGTTTCTTCCTGTTTTTTAGCATAAGCACCCTCCGGTTTTAAAACGTCTTAAATTTTAATCCCGAAACCCACCACTCCTATTTAAAATATAGAGCCTATAATGCCTCCGGTCAAGTCACGGTTAGAGCAATATCGGAAATTTAATAAAAAGAAGCTTCAAAATTAATTTTAAAAAAAAGGAGCAAAATCGGCGATATTCCGTTTAATAACATGCTTAACTTAAGCCGAGCACGATCGCTAAAAAAGGCGCAAACGTATAGTTTGGAAAAACCGTGAAATTCTTGGTATACTGCCCTTATGTTCCGGCTCCTCGGATAACTCCCGGCTGTATAAAGGGCTCAGATGTTACACCGAAAGGGTTTTTGGAAATCAGTATTTTTCTTTTTTCTCTTTTTTTACGGCTGCGCGGCCTTCGGAGGAAAAGAGAATAGCCACCTGCCGGAAAAAGGACCTGCCAGGATAGACCCCGCAATTATGGCGGACCTCGAAGGACTTAAATCGGGCCGGATTCCCGACCGTGAAATTGACGTCCTTATCCGGACCGAAAGGGGGCTAACGGAGGGCGAACGGACGGCCCTTGAAAGAAATGGCGTAGTTATAAACTCCTCGATAGGGAACGTCCTGTCCGCACGGGTCCGCCTCGGCTCGATAGAGGACATTTCAAGGCTTGAGTTCGTCACCTATATCGAAAAGGCAAGAAAACAACGTTTACGGTAACGGTCGTCGGGATGAAGATCCGTACAAGTCTATTTACGCTTTTTTTCCTTTCATCGATTCTAACGGCCTCCGAGGGCCTTTGCGCCACATCCGCAAAGATGGACCCTGCCCTTACAATAGTCTCGCAGACAGGTGTTGCCCCGGCTTCGGCAAAGGCAACGCTAAAATCCCTTTCTCCCGGCCAGGGGCCATTTGTAGAGACCCTCGTCAAATTCCAGGGGAGCCTTTCAGGGGTTGAGGCGCTCGGGGGCCGCGTGAGATCGATAGTCGGGGACATCGCGACGATGGATTTGCCCGTCAAGGCCCTCTCTCAAGTCTCCAATCTTACGAACGTCGTTTATATCGAATCATCAAAAAGGGTAAAAAGGCGCCTTAACGCGAGCGTCCCGGATACAGGGGCAAATCTACTTAGAAGCGGCACGCCCCCGAACTGGTCCGGGGCCACGGGAAAGGGCGTTGTCATCGGGATAATAGATTCCGGGATAGACCTCAGCCACAAGGACTTCAAGGACTCCTGCGGCAATACCAGGATCATTTCTGTCTGGGACCAGGCCGCGGCCTCGGGCGCCCCGCCGGCGGGATACACTTACGGCAAAGAATGCACACAGGCCGACATCGCCGCCGGCAAATGCGGCGAGACAGATACAGACGGACACGGGACGCATGTCGCCGGGATAGCCGCGGGTAACGGCTCGGCGGGTTCCACCCCTTATAAGTACGCGGGGATGGCCCCGGAGGCGGACATAATAGTCGTCAATTCCCTCAACAGCAACGTCACCCTGACCACAGCCACCGTCACGGACGCCATAAGCTACATTCAATCGAAGGCCGCCGCCCTCGGAGAGCCTTCTGTTATAAACTTAAGCTTCGGCGGGCACGTGGACCCGCATGACGGCACCTCTGCCTTCGAGCAGGTCCTCGATAACGCCTCAGGCGCAGGGAGCGTCCTTGTCTGCGCCGCGGGCAACGAGGCCGATAAGAGTATCCACGCGAGCGGAACTGTCGCAAACGGAGGCACGACGACGGTTAATTTCAGCGTCCCCGCTGCCGGAAGAGACCTCCAGGACTTTGACCTGTGGTACGCAGGTGCAGACCAGATGGCGATATCTCTTAACTTCGGGAGTACCTGCGCGGTCGGCCCCGTAAATCCGGGTACCGTCAAACAATTTACTACGACATGCGGGAGAATAACCATCGCAAACTCGGGCGGGGTAAATCCCGCCAACGGCGATAACGAGATCTACGTGACGATCGACAATAACAACGGGGCGAATCCCATTTCACAGGGGACGTGGTCGTTTACACTCACGGGAACCTCGGCGACAAATGGGAGGTTCGACGTATGGATTGACGATACCGTAACTACTAACGGCACGTTCAATGACCACGTCGACGCGTCTATAACATTAGATGACTGCGGCACAGCTACAAAGCCTTTATCCGTCGGAGCTTACGTTACGAAGACCAGCTGGACGGACAAAAACGGCTATCTGGAGGCAATCGCCGGCACTGTGGGAGCCATCACCACTTTCAGCAGCCTGGGCCCCAGGCGCTCGTGCAGCAACACCGCAAACTGTCCACAGGTCCAAAAGCCCGATATGACCGCGCCCGGTTATGTGATAATGTCTTCTTATTCAGCGCAGACGTCCGCGCCTGACCCTGCCTTTATCGACCCGGACGGCGCCCATGTTATTGAAGCCGGCACAAGCATGTCCGCGCCGCACGTGGCCGGGGCCGTTGCGCTTATTCTCGAGAAGTCGCCTTCGCTTACATACGCCCAGGTTAAAAACTACCTGACATCGAAAACAAAGACGGATTCCAATACGGGCGCTGTCCCGAACAATACCTGGGGCTATGGAAAACTCGACGCTTATGCCGCTTTTAACGCCGTCCCCGGGTCGCTGCCTTCATCCGGCGGCCAGGCAGCCTGCACCAACAAGACCGCAGGCGGTGGTAGTGGCGGCGGTGGGGGAGGCTGCTTCATAGCGACGGCGGCCTACGGCTCTTACCTCGACCATCATGTAGTGGTCTTAAGGGAGTTCAGGGACGGGTATCTCCTCACGAACAGGCCCGGAAGGGCGTTTGTGGGCCTCTATTACAGGTTTTCTCCGCCCGCCGCAGACTTCATAAAGAGGCATGAGGCGCTCAGAGCTTCCGTGCGCTTCGCCCTCGCCCCACTCGTATACGGCATAGAGTACCCCGGAGCCGCCGTCGCGATCATATTTTTCGGAGCGGTCGTTTTCATCCCGTTGCGTTCGAGGATCAAAAAACACAAGCCATAAGATGGGGCAAAAATAAAAGGGGCCCGTCTTTTGGCGGGCCCCGTATTATTACGTCAGGTCGAAGATTTTAATGAGGCAGGGCCTGGAAAAATTCGGGGAGCTGTTCCACGAGCGATCTCAGGAGCTCGAAGGCGATCTGGCGGACGGAGGCGAATTCTATCTGCGCGTCATAGGGGGTGCCTCCGGTTATATCGGCAACCGGCCCGTTAAAGTAGGCCTGGGTCAACCTGTTGTAAGCCGCGTCGAGCTTTAATTCCACAGGCCCGCCTACGGAGTTGGCGACGTTAAGGACGATCGCGGCGCGCGTCAGTTTGACCTTCTTTTCGGGGTCGGCTACCGCGACCTTGTTCCACCACTCCTTGAAAGTCACCTTCTTCATCTGTATCCGGGGGTTGAGTCCCAGCCTCGGCGCGTACCTCGGCTTGGGCCCGCCTATGGTAACGACCGCCAGCCCGCTGAACGGGAGTCCGACCTCCGGCCTGTAGTCCGGGCATTCGTCGTAAAACAGGATGTCCTTGCGGCCAAGTCTCGTCAATAGCGAGGGGGCCTGGTCCATGTCATGGACGAGTATCCTTATGCAGACGGCGAGCCGCTTGGCCTCCCCGGGGACGCCGAGGTCGAACGCATCGCAGGAATCCTTCATGAACTTGACCACGTCCCTGAGGTATCCCTTCAGATCCTTTTCATCGATAGTCATCTTTAAGCTCCATTTCGTCAATCTGATATGGCTAATAATACTATATTTCCATATAACCTCAAAATAAAAATCTACGCGGCCCTGTGCTTGCTTTTCATCGGCTCGCGTTATTTTTGAGCCTGAGCATCTGTGTCGCGCCGGACTGGAACTCGAACCCCGTATCGACCATTTCGGCTTCGATCCCCTTGGAGCGGAGAAATGAAATCGTCTCATGCAGCTCAGGATACGTTTTTGAATCAAGCCCCACAAGGGGAAATATCCTCACTTCGTCCCCTACCCTCGCCAGCTCCAAAAGGCTTTTCCTGTGAAATTCAGGGTCAAGCCTGTCGCCATAGAGAAATAAAAGATGGCCCGAAAGGACGAGAGAAAAGCTCCTGTCCGGGAACGGGAGATGAGGCAACGCGCCACTGACGTAGCGCTCTTTTTCTCGCCCTTCGGCGAACCGCGCGGCGAACCTCTCAAGCGCGGCCCTTCGCTGCCGGATGACCTCCACTTTATCCCTGTAATAGTTCCATGTATAAAGGTGGCTTACTTTGTCGAACTCGTCAAAGACATGTTGGATGTCTTCGTTGCCTTTCCTTACGAGCTCTTCAACCTGCTGGTCATAGAGGATATCGCACGCCGTTACGTCAAAGCCTGATTCATTCGCCTCCGCGGCGAACGACGAGGCCCCGGCCGGACAGTCGAGTACAGGGCCTTTCGCCAGGGCATTCTCATCGAAGCCGAATATCTTCAAATACTCGGCGTAAGTCCTGCCTAAAAAGGCTATTCTATCTATGTTCAAGCGTTCCATCTTTTTTTCCCCCTTTCAATAAAAAGGGCCGCGGACATATTACCCCGCGGCCCTTTGGTGGTTATTAATCCTTAGTTAGGCGATAGACCACCATCGGACCGCTGCGCGCCAGGCGGCCATTATGAGCCCATGGGCTGAGAGCAAGGAAATATTTAACATGGGCACAGTATAATTCCGGCTGCTTTTTCATGTCAAGGTATTAATTGTTACGGCGATAGTGTAAAATAAAGAAATATGATCAAGATTACCGGCGACATAGCCCTCGGCGAAAACGAGATCAAGGAAGAGTTCATCCGCGCAGCGGGCCCCGGCGGTCAGCACGTCAATAAGACATCTACGGCCGTTCAGCTCAGGTTTAACGTCCGGTCGTCGCCGTCCCTCCCGGACGAAGTCCGGGCCCGCCTTACCAGGCTTGCCGGAAACCGGATGACCGAGGACGGCGAGCTCATCATAGTGGCGCGCAGTCACCGGAGCCAGATGGATAACAGGCTTGAAGCCCTCGATCGTCTCAAAGGGCTTATTGCCGCCGCTTCCGTTAGGCCTAAAACACGGAGGAAGACCCGCATGACGCGGGCGGCGAAACTGAGGTGGCTAAAGACCAAGAGGATAAGGGCCGCTGTAAAAAAGACGCGCGGGCCTGTCAAGCCCTCGGGCGATTAAGCTATCTATTCTTAAGGCAATAGCAATATTCTGTGATTTTTTTCATTAGCTAAATAGCATCCTTACTTTAAGGCTAAACATCGCTTTTTTCTTTGCCTTACTCTATTTTTCGAGAAAAAGAAAGTAAGATTGACCGGGGCGGCTATTTTTAGGTATCATATACAGTTGAAGTTGGACCGTTTATTGGCTTAGGGGGCCGGGCTTGAGGCCCGCTTTCATATTTAGAACGGAGAAGCAGTCGATGAGCAAGCACCTTAAAAGGGAAGTAAGCCGCAGGCGGACCTTCGGCATAATAAGCCATCCCGATGCGGGCAAAACCACCCTTACGGAAAAGCTCCTCCTCTTCGGAGGGGCTATCCAGCTGGCCGGGGCGGTAAAGGCCCGGAAGGCCGCCAGGCACGCCACAAGCGACTGGATGGCGATAGAAAAGGAGCGGGGCATCTCGGTAACGACCTCTGTCATGAAGTTCAATTACAGGGACTTCGAGATAAACCTCCTCGACACGCCCGGCCACCAGGACTTTTCCGAGGACACGTACCGCGTCCTTACGGCGGTCGACAGCGCCCTCATGGTCATAGACAGCGCCAAGGGCGCGGAGCCGCAGACCGAAAAGCTCATGGCCGTATGCAGGATGCGCAATACCCCGATAATAACCTTCATTAACAAGCTCGACCGGGAGGGGCTGCCTCCTATCGAGCTTCTCGCGGACATAGAGGAGAAGCTGCAGATAGAATGCGCTCCCCTTTCATGGCCCATCGGCTCCGGAAAGGGCTTCAGGGGGGTCTACAACCTTTACAGGAAAGAGCTTCTACTATTTAAGCCCGGCGAGGCGTCGCGTCCTCAGGACGCGATAGTGATAACCGGGCTTGATGACCCGCGGCTCGACGAGTTGCTCGGTAGAAATGCCGATGAGCTTAGAAGGGACGTGGAGCTGCTTGAAGGCGCGGCAAACCCTTTCTTGCTGGAAGAGTATCTCAAGGGCAACCAGACCCCTGTATTTTTCGGGTCCGGCATAAATAACTTCGGCGTAAGGGAGCTCCTCGACGCGCTCGTTGAGATAGCCCCGGCGCCGGGTCCGAGGGAGGCCCTCTCAAGGAAGATATCGCCCCTTGAAGAGGAGTTTTCCGGGTTTGTATTCAAGATACAGGCCAACATGGACCCGGCCCACCGCGACCGGATAGCGTTTCTGCGCATCTGCTCCGGGACTTTCACGCGCGGGATGAGGGTCATCCACCACAGGACCGGGAAGGAAATGACGCTCGCCAACGCCACGATATTCATGGCCCAGGACCGCTCCACGGTCGACGCGGCCTATCCCGGCGATATCATCGGCATTCACAACCACGGCACCATAAAGATAGGCGACACCTTCACCGAAAAGGAGCCGCTAAAGTTCACCGGCATACCCAACTTCGCACCCGAACACCTGCGGAGAGTGAGCCTCAGGAACCCGCTAAAGGTCAAACAGCTCCAGAAAGGGCTCCTTCAGCTTACCGAGGAAGGCGCGGTGCAGGTCTTCCGCCCCGTCATGAATAACGACTACATCCTCGGCGCCGTGGGAGCGCTCCAGTTTGACGTTACCATGGCGCGCCTGAAGGATGAGTACGGCGTGGACGCCGTCTACGAGGCCGTAGAGCACGCACGGGCGCGCTGGATAAGCTCGTCCGATAAAAAACGGCTTGAGGAGTTCGAAAAGGAGAACAGAGGCAGGCTCGCCCTCGATTCCCAGGGTAACCTCGCCTTCCTCGCCCCGAACGAGTGGCAGCTGAATTATGTGATGGAGCAGTGGCCGGAGATCTCTTTCCATAAAACGCTTGAGCACCTCTAAGCGCAAGAAAACTCCTTGAAAATCATCGGTTTCAAGCCGAAAATCCTTGACACCCAATTTTGCAGAAGATATTATTTAGTGGTCTTTGCCGGGTCCGTCGCCCTGAAATCCTCAACATTTAAAAAAGAGAAGAGATGGAAAGCGAAATAGTCTCGAAGTCGTTCAAGGAAAGCATAAAGACGAAGGAGCGGTTCTTCACCAAAAAAAATACGGCGCTGGTCGTACAGACCGCGGAGCTGATCGTAAGGGCCTTCAAGGCCGGCGGAAAGCTCCTCATTGTCGGCAACGGGGGCTCTGCCGCCGACGCCCAGCACCTGGCTGCCGAGTTCGTTAACAGGTTCGAGATAGAGCGTCCGCCGCTGCCGGCCCTGGCGCTCACGACAGACACATCCAACCTTACGAGCATAGGAAACGATTACGCCTTTGATCAGACGTTCTCGAAACAGGTGCGGGCGCTGGGCAAGGAGAACGACATACTGCTGGCGATATCTACGAGCGGCAATTCGCCTAACGTACTGAAGGCCGTGGAGACCGCAAAGACGCTCGGCATAAAGACCGTGGCGCTTACGGGAAAGGGCGGCGGGGCGCTCGCTGAAATGGCCGATATACTCCTGAACGTCGATTCAAAGACCACGGCAAGGATCCAGGAGACGCATATCACGATATGCCATATCCTTTGCGAGCTCACCGACCACATGCTCTTCCAGAAGGTTTAGGATTTGAAAACCCGGATAAAAACATTCAAGCCCATATCGTCGAAAGGGCTTAAGACCTATTCGATAAGGGACAGAAAAAGCAAGGTAAGCGTCGGAGACTTCGCCGGGCTCCCGAAAAAGGGCGGCAGCCTTGGCGACTTCCTCGACTCCCTTCCCGGGATACTGGCGGCGAAGGACTTCAGGGATGTCGTAAAGGCCGTCTCCACGGCGCACAGGAACGGGCGGACGGTCGCCCTCGGCATGGGCGCCCACGTCATAAAGGTCGGCCTCGGCCCCCTTATAATCGACCTCATCGAGCGGGGCGTCGTTGATTCGATAGCCATGAACGGCGCGTGCGTCGTCCATGACTTCGAGACGGCATTCGCCGGATGCACCTCCGAGGACGTTGACAGGGAGCTTATGAGCGGGTCTTTCGGCATGGCCGAAGAGACCGGACGGATACTTAACCGGGCGATAAAAAAGGGGGCGAAGGCCGGCCTCGGCAGGGCGGTAGGCCGGACGATCGAGAAGTCGCGCTTCCCCTATAAAGATAAGAGCATACTGGCCGCGGGCGCAAGGCGCGGGATACCGGTAACTGTACACGTCGCCCTGGGCACCGACATACTCCATATCCACCCGCAGATGGACCCCGGCGCGACCGGGGAGGCCTCGATGAGGGACTTCAGGCTCTTCTCTTCCGTGGTCGCCTCTCTCGAAGGAGGGGTCTATATAAATATCGGCTCGGCCGTGATACTTCCCGAGGTATTCTTGAAGGCCCTTACACTCGTGAGGAACCTCGGCCACCGGGTCGAGAACTTCTCGACTGTCAACATGGACTTCATACAGCACTACCGCCCGCTTACGAACGTCGTCAGAAGGCCCACGGAGGGCGGCACGGGCAAAGGCTACAGGCTCACGGGACATCACGAAATAATGGTGCCGCTACTTTACGCGGCCTTGATCGAAGCAGGGTGCTGAAAGGTTCTTGAGAGAAACTTTTTTGTAAAAAGTTTCTCTCAAACTCTCTTTAAAAACTTTGAGTTCCCCTGAATACCCCCTGACAGGGGGTATTCAGGGGAAGAACTGAAAGTCTTTGAAGGGGGGTCTGGGGAAACCTTTCTACAGTTCGGCAGCTCGCCGACTCACGAAGTGATAAGGCGAGTTATAAAAATGATTCATTCTTTACCGATTGAATCCGTCAAAGACGGATTCAACAAGTTTCCCCAAAAAATCCTTTCACGGTCTTAAAAAATGAAAAAACAAAAACTCTGGTCAGGGCGTTTTACTGAAGATACGGATAGGCTCGTCGAGGAGTTTAACGCATCGATCTCCTTTGACTCGCGGCTTTTCAGGCACGACATCCGTGGCTCGATCGCCCACGCGGCCACCCTTGAAAAGGCCGGCATACTCACGCGTAAGGAACTGGAGAAGATGACCGCGGGTCTCAAGGCGGTTGAAAGGGAGATCTCCGAGGGCAGGTTCGCGTTCACCCCTGATATGGAAGACATACACATGGCCGTTGAAAGGCGGCTTACCGAAAAGATAGGCCCGCTCGGCGGAAAGCTCCACACCGGAAGGAGCAGGAACGACCAGGTCGCCCTCGATATACGGCTATATCTGAAGGACGAGGTCTTCATAATAGCGGAGCTGCTTCATGAGCTTAAAAAGGCGGTCGTCGAAGTAGCTGAAAAAAACATCGACGCCGTGATGCCGGGCTACACCCACCTTCAGCGGGCGCAGCCTGTCCTTTTCGGCCACTATCTGCTTGCCTACTACGAGATGTTCAAGCGGGACACAGGCCGCCTCCTCGACTGCCTCGAAAGGGTGGACGCGATGCCGCTAGGGGCCGGGGCCCTTGCCGGAAGCCCCTATGAGCTGGATAGAAAATTTACCGCGCGGCTTCTCGGGTTTTCGGGGGTGACCGAGAACAGCCTCGATAGCGTAAGCGACAGGGACTTCGCCGTAGAGTTCCTCTCCGCGGCATCCATACTCATGATGCATATCTCGAGGCTCTCGGAGGAGATCATACTCTGGGGCACGCAGGAGTTCGGCTTTATCG
>DAIDBB010000098.1 GCA_027310325.1 bacterium
AAGCAGAACCTGTTCTGGGCCTTCATCTACAATACGATAGGCATCCCCATAGCGGCGTTTGGATTCCTGAGCCCGATAATAGCGGCCGCCGCCATGGCTTTAAGCTCGCTTTCCGTCGTGGCCAACTCGGCCACTTTAAAAACCTTCAAGATAGAAGTGTCCTGACGGGATAGACAGACTTATGAGCAGGTTCGCATGGCTCGGCCCGCTTCTGATGCTTGCGGCGGTGGCCCTGATATTCATCCTCATCGGGGCCACTCGCCGGAGCGCGCTCCTTATCGCATTTATCATCGTCTTTTCGGCGAGCATGATCTACGGCATTGTGAGGGCCCTGCGCCGCCGGATCGAGCTTCCGCCTGAACCTGCCCCGAAGACCCGGGGGATGCTGCTTGAATGGGCCGCGCCCGTCTACGACTTTTACTGTCCCTGGATCGGCCTTGGCCGCGGATTCAGGAAGCTCACTTTGCGATACGCCGGGGTAAGGGCCGGAGAACATATCCTCGATGTGGGGTGCGGCACGGGGGTCTTGACGCGCATTGCGGCGGAGGCCGTCGGCCCTGACGGAAGCGTCGTCGGGATAGACCCGGGGCCGAAGATGATAGGCATCGCGAGGAAGAACGCCGCGCTTGAAAACAGCCGCGCCGTATTCAGGCTGGCGGCGATTGAAGACCTCCCCTTCGAAGATAACCGTTTCGATTGCGTGCTTTCGAGCTTCATGATGCACCACCTGCCGCCCGACCTTAAAGTAAAAGGGCTCGCCGAGGTCCTCAGGGTCTTAAAGCCCGGCGGACGCCTTCTTGTCGTCGATATAGACAAACCCGCAAACCCCCTGTGGTGGCTTCTTTTCTGGCCTCTGCTCCTCTGGTCCTTTACCAGAGACCAGGTGTCGGGAAGGCTCCGCGACGATTTCTTGCGGGCGGGCTTTCCAGGGGTAGAACGCGCAGGCGGCCGGTTCGGTCTTTTAAGTTTCTGGAAGGCGTATAAAGGCAAATAGGAGGCTCTCATAATGCACCGCAGGCATCTGCTGATTCCTGGGCTGTTTATCGTTCTGGCCGCAGGCCTTGCCGTCTGGTTCTACTTCCTGAGGGCAAAGGCGCCGGAGGGCGTCTTCGAGGCAAGCGGCACGGTCAAAGGCACGGAAGTTACCGTGAGCTCGAAGCTGGCCGGTAATGTGGAGACCCTTTCAATAAAGGAAGGCCAGGCGGTAAATAAGGGAGACCTGATAGCGAGGATTTCATCCAGGGAGATCGAGGCGCGGGTCGAACAGGCGAAGGCGCAGGTGGACGCGTCAAGGAACAGGCTGAAAGAAATAGAGGCCTCTATCAGGGCGGTAAGCGCCTCGATAGAGCGGGCGGAAGCGAACCTGAAATTCGTAAAAGAAGACTCCTTCCACAGGGTACACCAGGCCGGGGCGGCGAGGGCAAGGGCCGAGGCGGATATCGGCGACGCGGAGTCCCGGTGGAGCCTCGCCAAAAAGGACTATGAAAGGTACTCCGAATTGCTTAAGGGAGGGGTCATCCCCCGAAAGCAGTTTGAAGAGGCGGAAGCGAATCTCAGGTCCGCCGAGGCGAGACTCGATGCCTCGAAAAAAGCCCTTGAAGAGGCAAAGGCCGCGAAGGAAAGGGCGGAGGCCTCGGCCCTTGAGGTAAAGGCCAGGGAGAAGGAATATAAAGGCCTGCTGGATGAAAGGGAGAGGATAAAGGCCTCCTATGAGACCGCGAAGAACCAGTCGGCCGAGGCCGCCGCAAGGCTTAAAGAGATCGAGGCGACCCTTAAAGACGCCGAGATCCTCGCCCCTTCCGGCGGAACGGTCATCAATAAGCTGGTGGAACAGGGCGAGCTTGTGTCGGAAGGCACCCCTGTGGCGGCGTTGATAGACCTGACGGACGTCTACGTAAAGGTCTACATCCCTGAAAAGGACATCGGCAAGGTGCGGCTCGGAAACCCCGCAAGGATTTATGCGGACGCCTTTCCAGGCAGGTCTTTCGCGGGCAAGGTCATCGAGGTCTCCCAGCAGGCCGAATTCACCCCGAAAGAGGTGCACGAGAAGGAGGAGAGGACCAAGCTGGTCTTCGGGGTGAAGGTTGGGATAGAAAATCCCGAGGGGTACCTTAAGCCGGGCATGCCCGCCGACGTGAAGGTCAAATGGAAAGAAGATGCGAAGTGGTGAAGCGGTCATAGAAATAAAAAATTTAGGGCGCGTCTTTAAGAGGAACCGCGCCCTTAAAGGGATCGACCTTGAGATTAAAAGGGGCGAGCTTTTTTGCATCGTCGGGCCCGACGGGTCGGGCAAGACCACTCTTATCCAGACGATATGCGCCATACTCGACCCGTCCGAGGGGGCGGTGACCGTAGAGGGCCTCGATACGGTGAAAAAGGCCTCCTTGATTACTTCCCGGATCGGCTATATGTCCCAGGCGTACTCCCTTTATGAGGACCTGACGGCCGAAGAAAACCTCGATTTTTTCGCAAAGATACGGAAGGTCCCGGATGACCTTTTCGCCAGCAGGAAGGAAAGGCTCCTCAAGTTTTCGGGGCTTTCGGATTTTTTAAAAAGAAAGACAAGGCATCTTTCCGGCGGGATGCAGAAAAAATTGGCCCTCTGCTGCAACCTCATACACGAGCCGGATATACTGATACTCGACGAGCCGACCCTTGGCGTGGACCCTCTTTCAAGGCGCCATCTGTGGCAGATGATCAATGACTACCATTCCGGGGGCAAGACGATAGTGCTGGCCACCTCTTACATGGACGAGGCCAAAAGGTGCGACAGGCTCGCCTTTCTCCTTGAAGGGGGCCTTGTGGCCTGCGATACGCCCGGCGCCATGGGCGACCTTGACGAGGTCTTTCTTAAATATATAAGGCCGGTAGACTGGGGCAAAATCCCCTTTCCGGCGAGGGAGGCCGGGGGAGACGTCATAAGGGTCGAGGGTTTAAGCAAGAGGTTTGACGGCTTCACTGCCGTAGACGGGATTGATTTCACCGTGAAAAGGGGAGAGGTCTTCGGGTTTGTCGGCCCCAACGGCTCGGGCAAGACGACCACCATAAGGGCGTTATGCGGGATAATCCCTCCTTCGGAAGGGTCGATAGAGGTGGCGGGGATCGACGTGGCAAGTTCACCGTCCGATGTAAAGGGGCGTATCGGGTATATGTCCCAGAGGTTCTCCCTTTATCTCGACCTTACCGTCGAGGAAAATATGGATTTCTTCGGCCAGGTCTACGGGGTCGACACGGAGACGCTTCGGGCCCGGAAGGGCTGGCTCCTTGAGACCACCGGCCTCGCGGGCAAAGGCAATACCATCACAAAGGAGGTATCCGGGGCCGTAAGGCAGAGGCTCGCCCTTGGCTGCAGCCTCCTTCATAACCCGGACGTCCTTTTTCTGGACGAGCCCACCTCGGGGGTAGACCCCGTATCCAGAAGGTCCTTCTGGGAGATGATAGGAGCCCTTGCAAAGACGGGCACAACGGTCTTCGTAACGACCCACTATTTAAGCGAGGTCGAGGCCTGCACGAGGGTCGCCTTCATCCATCAGGGGAGGATCCTGGCCGTGGACGCCCCGAAAAAACTTAAGGCCCTTTACGGCAAAGAGACCCTTGAAGAGGTGTTTATCCATCTTATAGAGGGGGTCCATGATACTTCCGGCCCTCGTTAAAAAGGAGGCGAAGGAGATACTCAGGGACCCCGTGACCCTCGGGGTCGCCATAATGCTGCCGCTTGTGATGCTATTCCTCTTCGGATACGCGATATCCCTTGACGTAAAGGACATATCGATGGCCGTATACGACCAGGACCGTACCCAGGAGAGCGGGAGCCTCATAGAGAAGTTCACCTCCAGCGGCTACTTCAAACTCAAATACCGTCTCGATTCCAATAAGGAAGTCGACGACGCGCTGAACCGGGGCAGGGCCACGGTCGTCATAGTCATACCGCCGGATTTCTCCAGGGACATAAATTCGTTCAGGAAGACAGGCGTACAGGTCCTTCTTGACGGCTCTTTTTCTGCGACCGCCATGATAGTGTCGAATTATGCGGCGGCCATAGTAAATTCCTATTCGGCGGACCTGCTGAAGAGATACCTCGGCAAAAAGGGCGTTACGATGGTCCACTCGGTCGAGGCGGTCCCCAGGGTACTGTATAACCCGCCCATGAAGAGCGTCAACTACATAGTGCCCGGGCTCTTCGCGGTCTTGCTCATGGCGTTTCCTCCCATGCTTACGGCCCTTGCAATCGTAAGGGAAAAGGAAAGGGGCACCATAGAGCAGGTCTATGTGTCGCCGATAAGCCCGCCCGTCTTCATTTTGGGAAAGACCATCCCCTACGCCGTCATAGCGTTCGCGGAGATGCTCCTGGTCCTTGCCGCGGGGGTCCTCTGGTTCCACATACCCTTCAAGGGCAATATATTTCTCCTCCTGGCCTCGTCCGTGATCTACGTCCTCACAACGGTCGTGATCGGGCTTTTCGTGTCGACCGTCACGAAGACGCAGCTCGGCGCCATGCTTCTTTCGCTGATAGTGACGTTCATGCCGTCGTTTCTCTTCTCCGGTTTTCTTTTTCCGATCTCGACCATGCCTTACATGCTGCAGCTTTATACATACTTCTTCCCCGCCCGTTATTTTAACGACATAAGCAGGGATCTGTTCTTAAAGGGTGTCGGGCTTGAATACCTGTGGGGCAATATCTTATTTCTGGCCGTCTACGCGGCCGCGCTCTTTGTCCTGGTGAGCCTCAGGTTTAAAAAGAAGATAACCCGATGAAAAGACTCGGCGCCGCGATAAAAAAGGAATATATCCAGTTCCTGAGGGACAGGATGCTCGTCGTTCTCATAATCTGGACCTATACGGTAGAGGTGGTCGTTTGCACCATGGCCTTGAGCTTCGAGGTCAAAAACCTTCATATGGCGGTCTATGACCAGGACAGGACCCAGTGGAGCCGCAAGCTCGTCGAGCGTTTTACCTCAACCGAATATTTCACCAGGGCCCGTCAGGTGTCGAGCCTGAAAGAGATGGACGGCCTTCTCGACGCCGGAACGGCCGATATGGGGCTGGTGATCCCGCCGGATTTCTCGGCGTCCGTCGTCAAGGGCCGGAAAGCGGACGTCCAGATCATCCTTAGCGGCACGAACTCAAATACGGCCAATACCGCCAGAGGCTACGCCAGCGTGATTATCGAGGGGTTTTCAAGGGACGCCACCATGGAGTTCATGATGAAAAAAGGGCCGGGGGCGGAACCTCCAGGGGTAGAGCCGAGGATAAGGGTCTGGTATAACCCGGACCTTAAATTTCGTTACTTCATGATCGTCTCCATGATGGTCGTCGCCGGCATCCTGGTGGGGATGATACATCCGGCGGCGACCATGGTAAGGGAAAAAGAAACCGGCACCATCGAGCAGATAATGATCACCCCTTTGAGGAAGCACGAGGTCATAACGGCAAAGCTCCTGCCCACCATAACCATCTCCCTTCTGTCATTGTTCCCGAGCCTCCTCATCGCCAGAGGTTTCGGTCTGCCTTTTAAAGGGAGCATTTTCCTGTTTTTCCTGGCCTCCGCGGTCTTCCTTTTTACGAGCATGGGGATGGGGGTTTTCATATCGACGCTGTCGAGGAACCTCCAGCAGGCGCTTCTCATCGCGTTTTTCATACTGTTCCCGATAATGTTCCTGTCGGGCACGGTCGTTCCGATCGACAGCATGCCCGTTGCCTTGCAGTATCTTTCGTATCTTAGCCCCGTCAGGTACTACATGGAAATCGCCCTGGGGATATTTCTTAAGGGCATAGGGTTAAGGATACTCTGGCCTAAATTCCTTATCATATTCCTTTTCGGGCTGATTATATTCCC
>DAIDBB010000107.1 GCA_027310325.1 bacterium
AGGTTGGTCTGCCTCGCTATCTCCTCTATTATCGATATCTTGCTCGCTATCTCCTTCATGGCGCTTACGGTCTCGGCCACGGCCTTGCCGCTTTCGCCCGCGTCCATCGCGGACTTCTGGGCTATCTTTTCGGTCTGCTGGGCGTTGTCCGAGTTCTGTCTTATGTTCGAGGCCATCTCTTCCATCGACGACGCGGTCTCTTCTATGGACGATGCCTGCTCTGTGGCGCCCTGGGATATCTGCTGGGAGCCCGAGGAGAGTTCCTGGCTGCCCGATGCCACGTTATCTGATACGGCCCTCGCGTCGGAGACGACGTCGCGGAGCTTATCGACCATGTTCTTCATCGCTGCCAGGAGTTGCCCCACCTCGTCCTTGCCCTTTACCTCTATGTCAACCGTGAGGTCGCCCTCGGCCACCTTGTTCGCCACGTTTACGGTAAGGTCCTGGAGCGGTCTGGCTATGAGCCTTGTGAGTATCAATATGACGACGCCCGAAAAGAGCATCGCGAGCACTGTCGCCCCTATTATGACGTTCCTCGTAAGAGCGTAGTCGTCGTTGCCCTTCTTGTAGAGGAGCTTTCCGGTCTCGTCCTGCATCTCGATGAGCTTATGGGCCTTTACGTCGAGGTCCTTGAACTTGACCGCCGCGTCGGTCTCGGCGTTTATCCGGGCCTCCCCTAATTTCCCGGCCAGGGCGAGCTTGAAGGTGACCGTTCTCGATTCATCATAGGCTAGCCAGGAGCTCTTGAACTCGTCGAACACCTTTTTCTCGTCGCCCGTAAGGTTCATGGTCCCGTACTTGTCGATGAGGGCGTTGGTCTGTTTCTCCGCCTCGGCGGCGTGCTCGAAGTAGGTCTGCC
The DNA here is from genome assembly GCA_027310325.1 of bacterium. Taxonomy (GTDB): domain Bacteria; phylum Desulfobacterota; class GWC2-55-46; order GWC2-55-46; family GWC2-55-46; genus JAKAIQ01. The sequence continues at coordinate 860 of DAIDBB010000107.1, forward strand.
TCTTGTTCGGGTCGCTCTCGTTAATGATGTTCAGCGCGGCAATCCTCAGGCCCGCCAGGTTGTAGTTGACGTTACCCAGGTCTACCGCAGGGGTGAACCTCTCGTCGTAGAACGTCTGAAGCATGTGCCTCATGTTCATCATCCTGTTTATCCCTATCCCCCCGAGCACGAGGAAAAGGACAAGCACTACCGTAAAGCTTGCCATGAGTTTTGAAGCTGTCTTTAGGTCCTTGAAGAAATTCATCTTTCCGCTCCTTCCTTTTTTTCATTTGCGTTTTTTTGCTGGATCATTCCGCCCTTGTTCGTGGTAAAAAAAATCGGCTTCTCTCCGCTTGCAATTTTTATCATCCCGACATATACGCCTCCAGATGACTTAAGCCGTTAGAGCCCTGTTCGATCGACTGCACAAGGTACGCTACGTCAAGAATGAGGGCGACCTTGCCGGTGCCCATGATCGTTGCCCCTGATATCCCCCTTACCTGGCTGTAGACCCTCCCGAGGGGCTTTATTACGGTCTGGACCTCGCCGTGGAGCCCGTCCACGACAAGCCCGGTCTTTCTTCCTCCGAGATCCACTACTACGATGTTCTCGAACCGGGCGGGGTTGGCGTGGTCGTTGAAGAAGTCACGGAGCCTCACATAGGGGAGTATCCCGCCCCGGAGGTTCACGTAGCTCCTCTTGTCCGCCATCTTTCTGTCCTCTTCCTTCAGTTCCACGCACTCGACGACCATGTCGAGCGGTATGATGTAGTTCGAACCGTTTATCC
>DAIDBB010000109.1 GCA_027310325.1 bacterium
CTGTAGACGAGGTTCCCCATTACCATGTTGTTCTTGAGCAGCATCAGAGCTTCTTTGGCTATGATGCTTGGGGTTAAAAGTGTGTTGCCCATTTCTTAATCTCCTTTACTGCCCGCTTCTCCACGCGCTGTACTCCTCGAAAGACATGTTTTCGGGGTTCTTCTCGACGGCTGTGCCGCCGGTAATAGTCCTCGGTGGAGCAGGGGCTGCTGATATTCGCTTGACTTCGGCGGGTTGTTTAGTTTGCGTCGAAAGTCTTTCTTCGATCCTTCCGAGTTCTCTTACCTGAGCGATAGGGGGTAGCTGAGCTATACGGGCCGCTTCCGCCGGATTCTTGCCGAGGTGGTAGGCCACATCCACACCACTCTCCGAAGTCCGAATCACCTGAGACATCGCCGGGGTGATAGCAAGGTCCGGGTTAAATGCGACTTTTTTGAAGTCCGGGTATTTAGCCTCGGCCTTCATTACCGTCTCATTCAAGACCCGTTGAGCTTCTTTTTTTTCGAGCTTCCAGTCGGTAAGCGCCTCAACATACTCATCGTAGGTCTTGAAGGCACCTGGCAAGGGCCTGTCATCGACGGGCTTTGCCGGTTCTGCGGTTTTTCCTGACTCCGCCAATCCCTGGTAATACGCCGCCTCTTCCCGCGCCTTCCGTTCAGACTCCTCAGCCGCTTTCGTGCGCTCGTTTAGCTCCCTTATGCGCTCGTTCGCATCCTTTTTCCCTGGGACTGCCGAGGCCCCTTCGGTGACGGCTTTTTCTCCGGTGGATGCTTCTTCCTTAGAGGCTGCCGATTCCTCCGCGTTCACGGCATCGTTTTGCGCTTCTGCTTCTCTGCTCCCGGCTACCGATTCCGGGACTATCACGGTATCTTCTGCGGTTTTCATCGTTAAACCCCTTCTTGGTTTATAGGCATTTCGGGTCTCATTCCCCCATGTATCTCCATCATGTCCTTTGCCATGTCGAATTGAGCCTGCTTAGCGTCAATCCCGGCCTTCTGTGCGTTCACCTGGGCATCCACTTTGGCCTTATCAGCAAGGGCCTTCGACTTCTCGGCATCAGCCAACAACTTCATGGCGGCAGGCGGCGTTTGCCCTAATTGCTTCTGCATCATTGCCGTGACCATCTTCGAGAATTCTTCGGCCCACGGGTAGTCAAGGTTTTTCGCCCACATCGGCATCAATAGCGGTATGTACTGGGGCGGTACGACCCTCATCATCTCGGTTATGGATTCGGCGGACTCCATCCTCTGCGTCGCATAGCTCGGTCCAGTGGTGACCACCACATCGTCATAACGTCCATGGGAAAGGTCGTTAAAGATAGCCGGGTTTCCGTCGGACAAAGTCACAGGCTGGTTTATCTGGGTAAAAGTGTCCGTATCGTCAAGGTTCCTCAACTTTACAGATCGGGCGGTATCGTATATCTTCGGGATCAAATCGACCAACACTCGTCCAGTATGCTGAATGGCGCGCTTGAGGTTATCGACGAAGGTGAAGGTCGAAGTATCACCCATTCGCTGCCGGGCCATTATCGCCCTACCTGAGACCTCCTGTCCTTCAGCCCCCATCTGGGGCTCGTGCATATTCAAAATCCCCTTCATATCCTCTATCGAAGCATTAGCCTCGCTAAAGACGCCCTGGGGCGCAGGGGCGGGGCTCGTTCTCTGCGGCGGCACATGACCTGAAACCTGGTTATAAAGCAAATAGGGATAGTTCTTTATATTTGCCTTCCCCCACTGACTTTCGTGCTCTTCTATCTGTTCAGGCGTTACAAGATAAGGGGCTTTCGGAGCAAGGGCCACAAGTTCGGTCGCCGTCGTGCGCCAGTAGTTATACATCCTCTGCGAGTCCTTGGCGTGCCGGATAAGGCCTTGCAAGACCTTTTTCCCCTGCACATTCATCTCGCGACCGAGAACGGCGATTATCGGCAGATACTTGCCCGCCCAATCTTTCGGGCCTTCAAGGACTTCGTTGCCGCTGATTATGTACTGCTCTACCTTATGCTCGGTTGTCTCACGCTTTCTGACGATGGAAAGAGGAGGGGAGGGCGGGGCTGTCGGTACCCCGTCCTCCGAGGACGCACCCTGGTGAGGTGCAGACTTAATCAACTTTTCGGCTTCGTCATAGTCCATAACCCGGCCATCGGAGATGAGCGCTATTTTCTTATTAACCGTTCTCTTTATCCAATATTCAGCAATCCTAACTTTACCCTTTTCAAACCACCCTGAGAACTCTTCACCTCGTGCCTGCTCTACGTCAAAAGGCGTCGCCTTAGGATATCTTTCTTTGAACTCGTCCCTTGAGATGACATCGGTTATAAAACACCAGTTGGCATCGGAAAGGTCAGCCTCTTCAGCCGTCGGGTCGATGTAGACTGAAAAGGGATTGACGATGCGCTTAAGACGGATTACCTGGTCGAAAGAGTCGTCAGATTCGTATTGTGTGTTAACACGGATATACCCAAACCCCCCCCTCACAGCCTGCTCAAAGGCGGTGTCGTAGACAGACTCGGCGTGGCTCTGATATTCGATAGACCGGACAAGGCCTTCGATTATCTTGGCGATGTTAGGGTCACCGTTGGTATCAGACGGCCGCACCTTTATCGCCGGGCGCATCTGCCGGACATCTCCGACCACGCGCTCTACAAAAGCAGGAAGACGGTTGATAGTAAGGCAGGGCCTTCCCTCAGCTTCCCGGTCATTCT
>DAIDBB010000120.1 GCA_027310325.1 bacterium
GTGTAGACCTCTACAAGATAGCGAAGCTCCTGGGACATAGGGATATCAAAATGACACAGAGGTATTCGCATCATTGCCCTGAGAGTTTAAGGGACGGGGTAGAGGTGCTGGATAAAGTTACAACAGTTTTACAACAGTCCAACGAAAAAGGGGCTACGCTTAACGCGTAACCCCTTGTATTTACTGGTGGAGCAGAGGGGGATCGAACCCCTGACCTCAAGACTGCCAGCCTTGCGCTCTCCCAACTGAGCTACTGCCCCGCGCTAAAACATTTCAATCAAGCTCTGTATTATACTGAAATAGACCGCTCGACGCAAATATATTTTTAACATCAGCGGCACGGTCTGTCAATCTAAAATTGTTGACATTGGCAGTTGACAAAATATTTTATTAATGGTAGAGTCGCTCATAAATTTTCTTACAATCATTGCGTGTTCACGTTTTTTGCGAATCATTGGGGGGAGAAATTGTATGAAAGACCCGCATGAGACGCGAGCAGCGAAGCCGTTTAGACAAGTCCGGAGAGTTTGCATTTGAAATTAAAAATAGAGGAGGAGGGTTCAGATGGCAAAACCGTTGACGAAGTCCCAGATCGCAGACAATATCGCAAAGAAGACAGGGGTCACAAAGAAAACCGCCGGTGATATGCTGAACCAGTTGGCTCAGCTTTCCTATAAAGAGGCGAAGAACTCCTTCACGATCCCCGGTGTCGGAAAGCTCGTACTCGTAAACAGGAAAGCCAGGATGGGAAGAAACCCCCAGACCGGCCAGGCCATCAAGATACCCGCAAAGAAGGTCGTGAAGTTCAGGGTAGCCAAGGCTTGCAAAGACGCGGTCCTCGGTAAATAATAAGCGCAAATCGCTCAAGAGGTAACGCTGAAGCGGCCGGAATGTAAGATTTCGCCGGCCCTTTGCGTTGGAAGTTTGTCATAATCGAAAATGAAAATAACAGTGCCCCGGCACATGCCGGGGCATTTTTTATTGCCTCAAATCTACTTGTCTTTTGGCTATTTCTTCTGTATATTGCCGTTATGAAATGCCCCTTCTGCGGTTATCTCGAAGACAAGGTCATAGATTCAAGACTGTCCCATGACGGCGGCACCACGAGGAGAAGGAGAGAATGCCTCAAGTGCGAAAAAAGGTTCACTACCTATGAAAGGGTGGAGGAAAGCCTGCCGCTGGTCGTAAAAAAAGACGGAACAAGAGAGACTTTCGACAGGAATAAGATCCTGAGCGGCTTGGTCAAGGCCTGCGAGAAAAGGCCCGTCGGAATGGAGGACATAGAAAAATCCGTTGAGCGCCTCGAGCAGAAGTTCCTCGATTCCGGGGTGGAGATACAGAGCAAGGCCATAGGAGAGGCGGTCATGGAGGAGCTTAAGAAGCTCGACGAGGTCGCCTACGTAAGGTTCGCTTCGGTGTACAGGGAGTTCAGGGACATAAATGAGTTCATGAAGGAACTTAAGGACCTCCTGGTGGACAAAAAGAGGAATAAGTAGGGATGCCGCACGAAAGGTTCATGCGGGCGGCGTTAAGGCTCGCTCTTAAGGGTGCGGGGCTTACGAGCCCCAACCCGGCGGTAGGCGCCGTACTAGTCAAAGACGGCCGTGTCATCTCAATGGGGTATCACAGGAAGGCGGGCCTTCCGCACGCCGAGGTCGAGGCGCTCAATGCCTTGCGGGAGGACGTATCGGGCGCAACGCTTTATGTGACCCTTGAGCCGTGCTGCCATTGGGGAAGGACGCCGCCGTGCACCGATGCGGTCGTCAACGCCGGTATAGGGAAGGTCGTAGTAGGCGCGAGGGACCCGAACCCCAGGGTCGCAGGAAAAGGCATCAGGGCTTTGAAAGCGGCGGGGGTGGAAGTGATCTCGGGGGTGCTGGAGGCCGAGTGCCGCGAAATAAACGCCGCGTACGTGAAGTATATCACCATGAAGGCTCCTCTCGTAACGCTTAAGCTGGCTTCGAGCCTTGATGGAAGGATAGCCGCGCCTGACGGCGAATCCAGGTGGATAACCGGCAGCGTATCCAGGGCCTTCGTCCACAGGCTTCGAACGCTCGCCGACGCCGTCATGGTCGGAAGCGCCACGGTCCTAAAGGACGACCCGCTCCTTACGGTCAGGTCCGTAAAAGGCAAAAACCCCAGAAGGGTCGTCCTCGACAGCTCCTTTAGAATCCCTCTTGACGCAAAGGTACTTAAGCGCAATGACGCAGATAAGGGCCCTCCTATCGTATTCACGACAGCGGCCGCTTCAGGGGCCAAGGTCAAAAAGGCCGTGAAGGCCGGGGTCCATGTCATAAAGGTCCCCGCCGCAAAGGAAGGGGTCGATATAAGGAAGGTCCTTAACGAGCTCGGAAAGCTCGAGGTAACAAGCCTCCTTGTGGAAGGAGGAGGGAGGGTGGCGGCGTCGTTTCTGAAGGCAAAGGCCGTTGACAGGCTCATCCTTTTCCTTTCGCCGGTATTTCTCGGTGGAGACGCGGTCCCGTCCATAGGGCCGCTTGAGCTTAAGGCCTTAAAGGCCTCGCCAAGGCTTAAGAGACTTTCAACCAGAAGTATGGGAGATGATATACTTATCGAGGGTTCTTTCAGTTAGTGGAGTCTTTATGTTTACAGGGATAATAGAGGATATAGGCAGAGTAAAATCTGTTGAAAAACGAGAGGCTTTTGGTAGAATAAAAATCGAGACTTCCCTTGACCTTAACGAGGTCAGGACTGGCGGAAGCATTTCAGTGAACGGCGTCTGCCTTACGGTGACCGTGCTTTCAAGGGGCGCATTTGACGCCGACTTGAGCGACGAAACGCTTCGCGTAACGACCCTTGGGACGCTCAAGACCGGGGACAAGGTGAACCTTGAAAGGGCCCTGACGCTCTCCAAGCCCCTCGGCGGGCACCTTGTGGCCGGACATGTGGACGGTCTCGGCACCGTAAGGTCGCGGACCTTCAGGATGGACTACATGGATCTGGAAGTGGAAGTCCCGGCGGAGCTTATGGGGCAGATGGTATTAAAGGGGTCCGTTGCCGTTGACGGCATAAGCCTTACGATAGCCGAGGTAAAGCAGTCCGGCTTTAGGGCCGCCGTTATCCCGCAGACACTTAAGGAGACGACCCTATTACTTCGGCGCGAAGGGTCGAAAGTAAACATAGAGACGGATATCATCGGCAAGTACGTCGAGAAGTTCTTTCTGGCGGGCGGAAAAAAAGAGATAACCGAAGATTTTCTGGCCGAGCACGGCTTTTTTACAAAAGGGCGGTCATAGGCGCACTAAAAAAGAGGTTATATGGCGGTGAAGAGGATAGAAGAGGCGCTTAAAAGGATCCGGGAAGGCCAGATGGTCATCCTTGTGGACGACGAGGACAGGGAAAACGAAGGTGACCTTTGCATGGCCGCCGAGAAGGTCACGCCCGAGGCGATAAACTTCATGGCGAAGTACGGCAGGGGGCTCATATGCCTCACCCTCACCGAGCCGCACGCCGACGAGCTTGACCTTAAGCCCATGGTCGAGGAGAATAGCTCCCTTTTCAGGACCGCTTTTACTGTATCCATTGACGCCAAGAAGGGCGTGACTACGGGCATATCAGCCTCCGACAGGGCCATAACCATACTTACGGCCGTCAGAGACGGCGCAAGGCCCGAGGACCTCGCCAGGCCCGGCCACATATTCCCGCTCCGCGCTCGAAAGGGCGGGGTCCTTGTCCGCACCGGACAGACCGAGGGCTCGGTTGACCTCTCGAGGCTCGCCGGTTTCAGGCCCGCCGGGGTCATCTGCGAGATAATGAAAGAAGACGGCTCGATGGCCAGGATGAAGGACCTTGATCTCTTTTCAAAAGAGCACGGCCTCATGATAGTCACGATAGCCGATATCATTGAATATAGATTAAAGAAGGACCGTCTTGTAAAAAGGGTTGCCGAGGCCGCGCTTCCGACTAAGTACGGGGGCGAGTTCAGGGCCATAGCGTACACGAACGAGATCGACTCGCAGGAACACGTTGCTCTCGTGAAGGGCGAGATAGATCCCGATGAGCCGGTCCTTGTAAGGGTCCATTCGGAATGCCTTACGGGCGATGTCCTCGGCTCCGAGAGGTGCGACTGCGGAGACCAGCTCCGTGGCGCGATGAAGATAATAGAAAAGGCCGGTAAAGGTGTCCTCGTTTACATGCACCAGGAAGGCAGGGGCATCGGGCTTGCCAACAAGCTCAAGGCCTATGCGCTCCAGGACCAGGGGCTCGATACGGTAGAGGCCAATGAAAAGTTGGGCTTTAAGGCAGACCTGAGGGATTACGGGATAGGGGCCCAGATACTCCTCGACCTCGGCGTAAGGAAGATGAGGATAGTCACCAATAACCCGAAAAAGATCGTCGGCCTCGAGGGCTACGGCCTTGAGATAACCGACCGAGTTCCCATAGAGTCGGTCCCGCACAGCAGGAACGTAGAGTACCTGAGGGTAAAGAAAGAGAAGATGGGACACCTTATAAGCAATCTCGGCGACGTAGAGGGTAAGGGCAAGAGGAAATAAGCCCCTCAGGGGCGCTTCATTATAATTTTAAAAAAAGGGATAACTGGAGGCGATATGCCGAAAACGGTCGAAGGTAACCTTTCCGCGAAGGGGCTCAAGGTGGCGCTCGTGGTAAGCAGGTTTAACGACTTCATAAGCGAAAGGCTGCAGGAAGGGGCGGTAGACACGCTCTTAAGGAGCGGGGCCGCCGAGGGTGACATCGACATCGTAAAGGTCCCGGGTTCATTCGAGATGCCCGTTGTGGCCAAGACGCTCGCGCGTAACGGAAACCACGACGCCATAATATGCCTCGGGTGCGTGATACGGGGCGCTACACCTCATTTTGACTACGTGGCGGGCGAGGCCGCCAAGGGGATAGCGAAGGTCGCCCTTGACTACGAGTGGCCCATAACCTTCGGGGTCATAACAGCGGACAACCTCGAACAGGCCATAGAGAGGGCCGGCACGAAGTCGGGTAACAAGGGCAGGGACGCGGCGCTTACCGCGATCGAAATGGCGAACCTCCTTAAGACTATCGGCAGGAAAAAATAGTTACTAAAAGAGTAGACATGAACATAAGGCACAGGGCGCGGGAGATCGCGCTACAGATACTTTATAAGGTCGATATCGCCCGGAACGAGAGCGGCGAGGTTGCCTCCTACATGGAAGATCTTCATCCGGGTACTGAAGCAAGGCGATACTGCGAAGCGCTTGTAAGCGGCGTGATGGAGAAGCGAAGCGCCATAGATGGCGTCATAGATGGGTTTTCCGAAAACTGGAAGATGGACAGGATGGCCGTTGTGGATAGAAATGTCCTCCGGCTGGCGGTCTATGAGCTTCTGTACGTGGAGGACGTGCCCTTCAAGGTCGTAATAGACGAGGCCGTTGAGCTCGCGAAGCGCTACGGCTCCGACGAGTCCGGCGCCTTTATAAACGGGGTCCTCGACAAGGTCCACAGGGAGGCCAAAAGGCCTCAGAAAAAGATGCACGCCGCGCAATAAATCGTTCCCAATAAAAAATAACTTAAGGAGCGGGTCCTTGAAAGTTCAATTGTTGGATCTTTCCCAGCAGTACAGAAAGATTAGGAAAGAGGTGCTTGAGGAAGTAAAGAAGGTCTGCGATTCGCAACATTACGTGCTCGGCAGGAACGTTGCCGCCCTTGAATCCGAGATAGCCTCATACTGCGGCGCGAAGTTCGCGGTGGGGGTCGCCTCGGGTACCGACGCGATACTCCTGGGGCTCATGGCGGCCGGCGTAGGCCCCGGGGACAGGGTGATAACGACGCCTTTCACGTTCTTCGCTACCGCCTCTTCGATAGCGAGACTCGGGGCAGTCCCAGTTTTCGTGGACATAGACCCGGAAACCTGCAACATCGACCCCGGAGCGGTCGAGGCGAGTCTTAAGAAAAGCAGAAAGAATGTAAAGGCCATAATCCCGGTTCACCTTTACGGCCAGTGCGCCGAAATGGACCCGATAAACGCAGTAGCGCGGAAATTCAGGGTCAAGGTCGTGGAGGACGCCGCGCAGTCCATAGGGGCCTCCTACAAAGGGGCCATGGCATGCACCCTTGGGGACATGGGGTGCCTGTCTTTCTATCCGACGAAGAACCTCGGGGGCTTCGGCGACGGCGGGATGGTGGTAACGAATAACGAAAGGCTCGCTGAAAGCGTGAGGATGCTACGCGTCCATGGAAGCAGACAGAGGTATTACCACGACGCCATTGGCATAAATAGCCGGCTCGACGAGCTTCAGGCCGCGGTCTTGAGGGTCAAGCTAAAGCGCCTTGCCGTCTGGACGGAAAAAAGGATAGAAAACGCGGGAAGGTATGACGCGCTCTTCAATAAGATGGGGAAGCCTCCCGAAGTCAAACTTTCAAGAACCGGCGCCGGCCAGCGTTCGGTATTTAACCAGTATGTAATAAGGGCAAAGAAGAGGGACGCTCTCAGGGCGCATCTCTCCGGCCTCGGCATCGGCACGGAGATCTACTACCCGATGCCGCTCCACCTCCAGAAGTGCTTCAGGTATCTCGGGTACAAGACGGGCGATTTCCCGGTCTCGGAACAGGCGGCGAAG
>DAIDBB010000142.1 GCA_027310325.1 bacterium
AGCCAGTAGCCGCAGATATTGAAAAGACCTTTATACCCAAAGCATTAAAGAAATTCAACAACCCCGGCACCTTCTCCCGGGCCTCTGTAAGATCGACCTTGTTTAGCGCCACCACCTGAGGCCTATTCGATAGCTCCGGATTGAAGGCCTCGAGTTCCCTGTTGACCGTCTTAAAGTCCTCCACCGGGTCTCTCTTCGTAAAAGGCGACAGGTCCAGAACGTGTATGAAAAGCCGCGTCCTTTCGATATGCTTCAAGAACCTTATGCCAAGCCCCCTGCCTTCATGCGCCCCTTCGACAAGACCCGGGATATCGGCAACCACGAAGCCGCCGAAATCCCCGTACTTTACGACACCGAGGTGAGGCACAAGGGTCGTGAAAGGATAATCCGCGATCTTCGGCCTTGCGGCAGAGATCCGAGAGATAAGAGTAGATTTGCCGGCGTTCGGGAAGCCGATTATACCAACGTCAGCAAGAAGCTTTAATTCAAGCTTAAGGACCTTAGATTCACCATGCTCCCCGGGCTGGGCGAATCGCGGGGTCTGATGCGTCGAGGTGGCGAAATGGGCGTTGCCCTTGCCGCCCCTGCCGCCCTTGCAACAGAGCAATACCTGTCCGTCCTCGGTCATGTCCGCGATTATCTCGCCGGTCGCCTCGTCCTTTATAACGGTTCCGGCAGGCACCCTTATGTAGAGGTCCTGCCCGCTTTTGCCGCTGCAAAGGCTCCCCATGCCGTGAGAGCCCCTCTCGGCCTCATACTCGCGCCTGTACTTGAAATCCAGGAGGCTCGAAAGCCGCGCGTCCCCGAGAAAATAGAGGTCTCCCCCCTTTCCGCCGTCGCCGCCGTCTGGCCCGCCCTTGGGTACGAACTTCTCCCTTCGGAAACTTACGCAGCCCTTTCCTCCGTCCCCGGCCTTGACCGATACCTTTGCCTCGTCAATGAACTTCATTATGGAATCCTTCCTGCGCTAAAAAAAAAGGCGGTTCCGGAAAGGCCTCAAAGCCTCTCCTTTCCGCCCTTTTATTATCCCTTATCTATACGCTTATTGCGGGAGAATGCTTACGAACTTTTTCTGGCCCCTGTCTTCGAACTTCACGACGCCGCTTATTTTAGCGAACAGGGTAAAATCCTTGCCCTGTCCGACGTTGGGACCCGGATAGAACTTCGAGCCCACCTGCCTCACGATTATGGAACCCGCGGATACGACCTGGCCCGCGAAGCGCTTCACGCCCCTTCTCTGGCCGTTACTGTCTCTGCCGTTCCTCGAACTGCCGCCCGCCTTTTTATGTGCCACGGAAAAAACCTCCTGAAAATATTAATCTCTATAAAAAAACCTGCGCAGCCTGTTAAGCCTTTATGTCCTGTATCTTTATGCTTGTGAAAAGCTGCCTGTGCCCCTGCTTCTTCGTATAGCCTTTTCTTCTTCTTTTCTTGAAGATAGTCACCTTTTTATTTTTTCCCTGCGCAAGGATCTCGGCAATGACCTTTGCGCCTTCCACCGTAGGCGCGCCTACTTTTATCC
>DAIDBB010000149.1 GCA_027310325.1 bacterium
CCACAAGGGGAGAGGTCTACTACAACCAGGAACGGATCTCGGACTTTAACGAGAAGAAGCTTGCGGCCTTCAGAAACAGGTACATCGGCTTTGTCTTCCAGTTCCACCACCTTCTGCCTGAATTCACGGCCATTGAAAACGTGATGCTCCCGGCCCTCATCGGCGGGGCGAGGCCGGAAGAGGCGCGGGAAAAGGCCGGGGAGCTTCTGAGGGAAGTCGGTCTCGGCGACAGGCTCGACCACAAGCCGGGCGAGCTTTCCGGGGGCGAGCAGCAGAGGGCCGCGGTCGTACGGGCGCTCATCCAGACCCCGGAGGTGGTGCTCGCTGACGAGCCGACCGGGAACCTCGACACAAAGACCGGCGAAGAGGTCTTCGAGCTCCTTACGGAGCTCAACAGGATTAGAAATATAACGATGGTCATCGTCACCCACAACGAGAAGCTCGCCGCAATGACCGGGCGCGAGCTCAGGATGGTCGACGGCAGGATAAAGGAAGACTAGCTCCAACTCGGCAGGAAAAAGGTCCTCTAAAAAATGAAAGGGGCGTCCCCGTTTGAGGTTTCTTCGTCCGGCTTTAGTAGCGCTGACGCTTTTGGCTCTGGTCTCTCCCGCACGGGGCGCGGAGCATACGCGGAACAAGGAAGGGAAGGATACGGAAGTATCGGAGGCCGAGAAGGCGAAAGCGGCCCCTCCCGCCGCGCCCGAGGCCCACGTCGCCAACATAAGGGTCCTCATCCTGCCTTTCGACATCGACAGCATGGACCTCTCTCCATTGAGGAGAAACTTAATGGAAGGCGTCGCCACGGAGCTACATTCGGCGGGGGCTGAGATAGCCGGCGTCGACGTCGTGAAGGATCTGGTCCTGAAAGAAAGGGTCGTAAAGTTCGGCGAGGCCGAGGCCTACAGGGTCGCTGGCAAGGTGTCGGCGGATTTCGCCGTCATAGGCGCCATTTCAAAGGCCGGCGCCGTCTACAGGGCCGACTGGCGGATACTTGACCTCAAGAACAGGGCGGTAGTGGCCCTCTACGAGAAGACCTCCGCGTCCGAGGGCGAGCTCCAGAGGCTGGTCGGGTCGGACGCCGGGGCCATGTATGAAAAGATGTCGGTGGTCTTAAGCACGCGGCCAAGCGTAAAGACCGGAAAGATCGACAGGGTCGCGGTCTTCGGCAACCGGAGGGTCGATACGGACGCTGTCCTTAAGAAGGTCGCCTCCAGGGCCGGGGAGGAGTTCTCGCCGGACACGGTCAAGGAGGACATAAGGAACATTTACGCGACTGGCTATTTCGACGCGGTCATGGCCGACCTCACGGACACGTCATCCGGCAAGGTCCTTACGTTCGTCGTAAAGGAGATGCCCTTCATAAAGAAGGTCGAATGGAAGGGCAACAGCGAGATAAAGGACGAGAAGATAAAGGACGCCCTCACAATAAAGGAAAACACAGTCCTCGACAGGGCGCTTCTCGGCGAGAACACCGAGAAGCTCAAGGCCCTTTACACCGACGAGGGGTTCTACCTGGCCGCGATAAAACCGGTCGTGGAGTCCGACGGGCTCGAGGCCAGGGTGAGGTTCGAGATAAACGAGGGCCCGGAGGTCATGGTAAGGAGGATAACCTTCATCGGGAATAAATTCTTCTCCGCAAGAAAGCTCAAGGGCTTCATGAACACCTCGGAAAAGGGGATGCTTTCGATCATCACCAAGTCGGGCAAGTTCAACGAGTTCATATTCCAGAACGACCTTAACATCATAATCGCCAAGTACATGGACAACGGGTTCATAAACGCCGACATAACCGCCCACAGGGTCCTTCTGAGCGAGCACACGAGGTGGTTCTTCATCACCATGGCGATCTCCGAGGGCGACCAGTTCAGGATAGGAAAGCTCGACATCCAGGGCGAGATACTTCCCTCTACGTCCAGGGAGGAGCTCCTCGGAAAGATAAAGATGCAGCCCGGCGACGTCTACGACAGAAGCAAGCTCGCCAAGGGCATAGAGGCCATAACGGACGTCTACGGCGACCAGGGCTACGCGTACGCGGACATAAGGCCGAACCTGCAGCCGGACAACAATAAAAAGACGGTCGACGTGACGCTGAACATCAAGAAAAACGAGCTCGTCTACGTCGAAAGGATAGACATCTCCGGGAACGTCCGCACCAGGGACAAGGTAATACGCCGCGAGTTCGAGCTGCAGGAGGGCGATCTTTTCAACAGCTCGGCATTGAAGAGGACGAAAAACGACCTCAAGAGGCTCGGGTACTTCGAGGACGTCAAGATCTCGGAGCAGCCCGGGGCCGGACCGGACAGGATAAAACTCAACGTGGACGTGAAGGAAAGGCCAACGGGCCAGATCTCGTTCGGCTTCGGCTACAGCTCGGTAGATAAGCTCATAGGGACAGCCGCGATCTCACAGTCGAACTTCATGGGCACGGGGATTGCCCTTAACCTCTCCGGGACCATAAGCCGCACCAGCTCGAACTATGTCCTCGGGTTCACCAAGCCGTGGCTCTTTGACAGGCCCATTTCCGCCGGGTTCGATATTTACAACACCGGCAGGGTGTATACCGACTTCAATGTCCGCAGACAGGGTTTTGACCTGCGCGCCGGGTTCCCGATCTGGGGCAGGTACACGAAGGGCTTCCTTACCTACAAGCTTGAGAACATAAACATCACCAACGTGAGTCCGACCGCCTCGACCTTCATACGGGCCCAGCAGGGGAAGACCACGGGAAGCAGCATTACGGCGTCAATAAGGAGGGACACCAGGGACGACGCCTTCTTCCCGAAAGAGGGCTCGGTCGAGAACCTCTCGGTCCAGTTCGCGGGCGGGCCGCTCGGCGGGACGAACTACTTCATAAAGTACGAGGGAGACGCGATAAAATACTTCCGCCTTCCGCTCGATATGACCTTTTCTATACGGGGCTCGGCCGGATACATCGACAGCTACGCCGGAAAGACCACGCCGATAGGCGAAAGGTACTTCCTCGGAGGGCTCGATACCATAAGGGGTTTTGCGATCAGGACAATAAGCCCCAGGGACCCCGCCACGGGTGACCTGATCGGCGGAAATTCCATGATGTTCACGCAGACCGAGGTGATATTCCCGATAATGCCGGAGCAGAACCTGCGGGGCGTCGTGTTTTTCGACGCCGGCAACGCCTATATCAACAGGATAAATTTCAAGGACATAAGGGAAGGCGCCGGGTTCGGCGTGAGGTGGTTCTCTCCAATCGGGCCCTTGAGGCTCGAGCTCGGGTTTAACCTCAACAGGCGCGCCAATGAGAAGGGGCGCGTCTGGGACTTCGCTATCGGAGGCGTATTCTGACCGATTGCTTGGCGAA
>DAIDBB010000183.1 GCA_027310325.1 bacterium
CGCCTAAACCTCCCTTTGGGTTACCACCTGTTGGCAGTCTCTTCTCCAAACCTGGCATACCCCCAAAGATAAGAGTTTAGAGAGTCTATTAAGGGCCTTCTGATTTACAAGAAGGAGGATTTAAGGTACAATATAAATAGAGACAGGTTAAATAAATAGGCGCTGGTTGGACTAACACCGATGCGCGTAACATCCATCCGTAGAGTGCGTTTAAACCACTTAAGGAGGCCTTCGGGGTAAGACTCCTGGATCAGGTGCCGTCATAGAGGCGGAAACCTGATGAGTTAAGCTCAAAGGGGGGTGAGACTCCTAAGGGAGTTGAAGCCCTGAAGACCGACGGATTGGAAAAAAGCTGTCCAACCAGGCCTATTTATTATTTCACGGTTTCCCGCCTTTTTTATCAGTCTAGAGATCGACCGGTATTTCTTTAAAAAAAAGCATAATCTTAAACTTATCCTATCGGAAGGGGATAAGGCCCGGTGGCCTTGCAGGTCTTCAAAACCTGTCTGTCGCCGTTTTGCGGGGATCGGTGGGTTCGACTCCCTCCCCCTTCCGCCAATTACTCTTTTTAGAAAAAAAGAAAGCAATCAAAGAAAAACCGGCTTTAAAGGCCTGAGTCTAACGCTACGCCCTCGCCCCCTTCGCCCCAGAACCATAGACCAGCTTGAAGAATTTTTATTCAAGGGAAAAGAAGATTTTCCCGATAAGATATTTTGAGACGTCTGCGGATCAAAAATTTCAGCGAAAAGAGAGGATGCTGAAAGGAGAGCCATCGATGAAAAGCGCGGATGATATTCAGAACGAGAGGCGTGAGCTATTGTATAAATATCTGACTGAAATCATGCCAGCAGTGCCGGGCCAGAAAGTCACCGTCCTTGATGACCCCTGGCGGGTGAAGATCGAGATCAGCGCTGCGCTGGAAGCAGCCATCATCATAGAGCCAAGCCAAGAACTTCTGACCGACATGGACAATGACTTCAAAAACATTATCGAGCTGGGTATCAAGGAGGCGCATACGATTCTTTTTCATCCGCCGGAGAAGCATAGGACACTGCAAGGCACACTGCGCCTTGATAACAATTATAAAAAGGAATTTGTGAACTTCGACAATCCAGAATAGGGCCGTGAAGATGCGGAAAGCCGGGCTTCGCGGATTTACAATATTTCTTCGCAGAAATAAAAAGGGAGGGCTTACCCTCCCTTTTTCGTTTTCTATGCGTTATCTATTAAAACGCTATCCACATCGTAACCGTGGTCAGCTGCCCCGGGCCTGAAGTCGGTTGTGGCCCTGCGGTTGAGGTCGCCGGGCAACCCGCGCCTCCCGCCGCGCATGTTCCGAACCCATCGGCCGATTCGTCGCTCCTTGAGCCGCTGCCCGAGTACCATGAGTGCTCCAGGCCGAACTGGAGATTAAGCATGGGGTTGTATATGAGGGCGAGGGTCGTGGCATCGTCCGTGGTGTTCTCCCCGGTCCTGAAA
>DAIDBB010000201.1 GCA_027310325.1 bacterium
GGGAAGGGCCTGAGCAGCGCCGGTGCCCTTGTAGTAAGCTACTACGTGCCGAGCAGCCTTGTAGATAAAATGAAGGAGATAGCTGCGGCCTTTGAAGGGTACAAGCAGCTTAAGCTCCTTAAGAACCAGGTCAAGTCCAGCTATTTTACGATTCTCCTAATAATAACGCTCCTTATAGTGTTTTTCTCCATTTGGATAGGCCGGTATCTCGCAAGGGAGTTAACGGTGCCAATAAGCGAGCTGGCCGAGGGCACCAACGCCGTTGCGGGTGGAAACCTAGACTATAGGATCAACTCGGAATCCGACGACGAGATAGGCCTTTTGGTCAAATCCTTTAACCGGATGACCGAAGACCTGAAGGCAGGAAAGTCCAAGCTTGAAGTCGCCAACCTCGATCTAAGGCGCACGAACACTGAGCTCGATCAGAGAAGGCGCTATATCGAGATAGTGCTCGGCAATATCGCCGCGGGAGTCATG
The DNA here is from genome assembly GCA_027310325.1 of bacterium. GTDB lineage: Bacteria > Desulfobacterota > GWC2-55-46 > GWC2-55-46 > GWC2-55-46 > JAKAIQ01. The sequence goes on from DAIDBB010000201.1 coordinate 478, forward strand.
TCGATCGACAAGCTCGGCAGGATAGTGTCGATGAACAGGATCGCCGCCGAGGTCCTCGGCACGGACGAAGGATATGCCCTCGGTAGAAATTACAGGGAAGTGATGAAACAGGAGGACAGGGAAGTCTTCAGGGAAATGATAAGGGAGATGAGCGAGATGGGGATGGAGACCATCGAGAAGCAGATACGGATAGAGGTGAGCGACAAGATGATGACGCTCCTCGTTAGCCTTAACGCCCTGAAGGACGACTCCGGCAATTACCTGGGGATGGTGGCGGTGCTTGACGACATCACTCACCTTTTGAAAGCCCAGAGGATGTATGCGTGGAAAGAGGTGGCAAGAAGAATAGCCCACGAGATAAAGAACCCGCTTACGCCCATTAAACTCTCGGCCCAGAGGCTGAGGAAAAAATACCTTGATAAGTTCCCTGACGAGGTCTTCGATGAATGTACTACGACCATTATACGGCAGGTCGATGAGCTAAAGACCCTTGTAAATGAATTTTCAAGCTTCGCGAGGATGCCGGCTTCCAACCCCACCCCCAACGACCTCAATCAGATCGTGAACGAGACCGTGGCCCTGTACAAGGCGGGTCACAGGACGATAAAGTTTGAGGCGATAACTGACGGCAGGCTTCCCGTCCTTGATATAGACCGCGACCAGATAAAACGCGTCATCATTAATCTCGTCGACAACTCGATCTCGGCCATAGGCGGCGAGGGAGGTCTTATAAGGGTGGAGACCCATTTCGAGGAGGAGTTGCAGCTGGCAAGCCTGGAGGTCATCGACAACGGCAGCGGCATACCCGCCGAGGTGAAGCAAAGGCTTTTTGAGCCGTATTTCTCTACAAAAAAATCGGGCACGGGATTGGGGCTGGCGATCGTAAGCAACATAATCTCGGACCATAACGGATACATCCGCGTAAGGGATAACGTTCCGAAGGGCACAAGGTTTATAATCGAACTTCCGGTAAAGGCCGTGACGATATGAAGACAATTCTGGTCGTAGACGATGAAAAGGAAATAAGGGACGCGCTCTCGGGCGTACTGAGGGACGAGGGGTTTGACGTTGAAGTCGCCGGCTCCGCGGAAGAGGCGTTGAGAAAAATAGACGCGCGTATCCCTGAACTGGTGCTCCTCGATATCTGGCTGCCGGGTATGGACGGCATAGGCGCGTTGAAGGAGGTACAGGGGGCCTTCCCGGATCTTCCGGTCATAATGATATCCGGGCATGCCAACATAGAGACCGCCGTAAAGACCACAAAGCTCGGCGCCTATGATTTTATTGAAAAGCCGCTATCCCTCGACAAGGTGATATTGACGGTCGAACACGCGCTGGAGCACAAAAGGCTTACGGAGGAGAACAAGGCCCTGAGGCTGCGGGCGTTAAGCAAATATGAGATCATCGGAAAGTCCAAGGCCATGATGGCGCTCAAAAACGACATAAAAAGAGTGGCTCCCACGAACTCCTGGGTGCTCATCACGGGGGAGAACGGAACCGGCAAGGAGTTTGTCGCGCGGAACATCCACCTTCTTTCCAACAGGTCCGGAAGCCCGTTCATCGATGTCAACTGCGCTGCGATCCCCGAGGAGCTGATTGAAAGCGAGCTTTTCGGCCATGAAAAGGGCGCGTTCACGAGCGCCGTGGCGCGGAAGAAGGGCAAGTTCGACCTTGCTGACAAAGGGACCATCTTCCTTGACGAGATCGGCGATATGAGCCTCAAGACCCAGGCCAAGATATTGCGGATACTCCAGGAGCGGAGCTTTGAGCGCGTAGGGGGCACCGACCATATAACTGTTGACGTTAGAGTTATCGCGGCGACCAACAAAAACCTGAAGGAGCAGATGTTAAAGGGTACGTTTAGGGAAGACCTGTACTACAGGCTTAACGTCATACCCTTCCATGTTCCGCCGGTCCGGGAAAGGGCCGAGGATATACCTCTTTTCATAGATCATTTCCTTAAGGAGTTCTGCAGGGAAACGGCAAGGGAGGCGCTCACGGTAAATAAGGAGGCGATGGAGATACTCCTTAATTACGAATGGCCTGGCAACATCAGGGAGATAAAAAACCTGGTGGAAAGGCTCGTCATAATGACGCCCTCAAATATCGTCACGCCCGGGGATATCCCCTTATACATAAAAGGGGCGGCTCCGGTCCAACCCAAGAACCTTTTCGGGAGGACGCTGCTCAAGGAAGCCAGAAAGGAATTCGAGCGTGAGTTTATTTCGAGAAAATTGAAGGAATTCGGCGGTAATATTTCAAAAACAGCCGAAGCCATCGGCATAGAAAGAAGCCACCTTTACCGTAAGATCAGAAGTTACGGTATCGAGCAGGAAAATTTAGTTTAAAAAAAACAGGCATTCATGTAGAATTTGGTGTAAAATAGTATTGACGGCATTGATCACTACCGGGCTTCAACCCAAAACCACGAACCCGCATCAGGAAATTCACCCGCGTATAAAAAGCCACGACGAGAATTAGTCATCCCTGAAAAATCATCAGCTTGTGGCCTTTCAAGGACAAAAGAATGAAAAGGCCCGCGACGATTCTGATCGTAGACGATGACGAGCAGGTAAGGGATACCTTGAGGGTCCTTTTACACGACCATTACAATATTGCAATGGCGAGGGACGGCTTCGAGGCCCTTGATGCCGTAAAGTCGAGGTCGATAGACATTACGCTTATGGACGTTAACCTTCCTGGGATGGACGGGCTTAAAACCCTTGAGAAGATAAGGGATGTGGACAATGGCATGTGCGTTATCATGATCTCAGCGAGCGACAGCGCAAGGAAGGCTGTCTCGTCCCTCAGGATGGGTGCTTATGATTATCTAACAAAGCCCTTTGACAACGACGACCTCCTCTCTACGATCAAGAGGTGCTCAGAGAGACTTAATCTCGAAAACGAGGTCGAATATTTAAAGGAAGAACTGCAGACAAGGAGCGAATACGGCGATATCATAAGCAAGTCTCCGAAGATGAAGAAA
>DAIDBB010000205.1 GCA_027310325.1 bacterium
CCTCTATAGAAAGCGGCCTTTTGTCCCGGTTCTCGCTTCCCCTTGTCGGGAACGGCAGGCTAATGCCACCGCTCGCGAAGACCTTTTTCCTGGACCTGCCTGAAGTTAAGAACCTTTCGGGTTCTAAAGAGGGTTTAAAAGGTAAACCGAGGGTGGCCTTCTACGCAGGGTGCGGTGTTAACTACCTTGAGCCGAACGTAGGGTCAGCCTCTATCGACGTCCTCAAGAGGGCCGGCGCCGAGGTGGTTGTCCCACCCGGGCAGGTATGCTGCGGCATGCCGGCTTACTCGATGGGAGACGTCGGGACGGCAAAAAGCATGGCATTGAAGAACTTCGAGGCATTCGAGGCGGGGGAATTCGACTTCATCACAACGTCGTGTGCTACATGCGGATACGGTCTAAAGACTTTATTCAAAAAACTCCTTTCCGACACCCCGGAGCTCGCAAAAAGGGTCGGCGCCTTTGCAACAAAGGTGAGGGATATAACCGAGCTACTTGCCGGGGATCTCGATTTCATCAGGAAAGGCATAAAAAAGGATAACGGCCCTATAACTGTGACCTATCACGACCCTTGCCACCTTGGCAGGAACCAGGGCGTAAGGGAAGAGCCCAGGGACCTCATAGCCTCGGCAAACGGAGTCAAACTAAAGGAAATGAAGCACCCCTGCAGCTGCTGCGGCCTTGGCGGGGGGTTAAGCATATCGAACTACGAGCTTTCCATAGAGATAACCAGGAGAAAGGCCGAAAGCGTCATGGACACCGGGGCCGACGCGGTCGTTACGGCATGCCCGGGCTGCATGGTGCAGCTCCGGGACGGGCTCTTCAGGTATGGGGTAAAGGCGAAGGTCGCCCATGTCGTTGAACTTTTATGACCTGGCGTCTCATCCGGCAAAGTTAAGCTATAATGGTTTTTGAATGAGGAAAAAAATCCAATGAGCTATGTTGCCAGATGACCTATTTTGTCCTCTGCATACACAACCATCAACCTGTCGGCAATTTCTACCATGTCATTGAAGAATGCTTTGAGAAGGCTTATTGGCCTTTCTTGAAGACCATCTCCAGATATCCCTCGATAAAGCTCACCCTTCATAATACAGGGTTTCTCCTTGATTGGCTCATCGAGAACCGGCCCGAGTACATCGATCTCCTGAAGACAATGGTAGAGGCCGGCCAGGTCGAATTGATGGGCGGCGGTTACTATGAGCCTATCCTTTCCGTCATACCCGAAGTGGACAGGCTTAACCAGATAAAGATGATGTCCGACAGGATATTCGAGGTTTTCGGGACAAGGCCAAAGGGGATATGGCTGGCCGAAAGGGTCTGGGAGCCGGCGCTCCCGACTACGCTTAAAAAAGCGGGGGTAGAGTACCTCCTCCTTGACGATTACCATTTCGTCAAATCGGGACTCGACAGGGAGGAACTCGGCGGGTATTACATAACCGAAGACCAGGGAAAGATAATAAAGGTCTTTCCTGGAAGCGAGATGCTCCGCTATCTCATCCCATTCAGGCCTGTAGAGCATCTCGAGGAGCATCTTAAAGGACTTGCCGGCTTCTTGAGGCTCGGGAACGCGGCCATCTACGGGGACGACGGGGAAAAATTCGGCTCATGGCCCGGCACTCACAAGTGGGTGTACGATGAAGGGTGGCTTGAGGCTTTCTTCAAGATGATAGAGAAAAACCTCTCGTGGCTGCGGCCAGTCACGATGAGCGAATTCGCCGGCGGGGAGGAGCATCTCGGAAGGGTCTATCTCCCGACCACCTCCTACATGGAAATGGGCGAGTGGGCGCTTCCAGCCACGGCGTCCAGGACCTATACGGAACTCGTTGAGGAGATGAAATCGTGGAATGACGGCCCGCGCATAAGGAGGTTTCTCCAGGGGGGCATATGGAGGAACTTCTTTTCCAAATATCCTGAAGCGAACTGGATGCACAAGAGGATGCTCCTCGTGAGCAAGGCCCTGAACGAGAGGATGGAAAGGACCGTTTTGGTCGACAACATAACAAAGGCCAGGAAGTGTCTCTTCATGGCACAGAGTAATGACGCTTACTGGCACGGGATATTCGGCGGGCTCTACCTACCGCACCTGAGGAGGAGCGTCTATGAGAACCTCATAAAGGCTGAAAACCTCATGGATTCCGAAAGCTTCGCGAACACTCCCGCGGATGAACCCGCGGTATCCGTAATTAAAGGGGACTTCGACGCCGACAATAACGAGGAGATAGCTATAAGGACCAGGGACCTTAACCTCTTTTTAAGCCCCAGGCGCGGAGGCAGCATCGTCGAATGGGACTTCAGGCCCGCTGCCGTTAATCTGTCGAATACAGTTTCGAGATGGTACGAAGGGTACCATAACAAGCTCGAGTCCGTGGCCGGTGAGGAAGGGAGGGGAGAGGCGAAAAGCATCCATGAGATGGTGAAGGTCAAGGAAAAGGGGTTGGAGAAATACCTGAAATACGATAAGTTCCAGAGGACGTCGCTCCTTGACCACTTCCTCGGCGGCGAGGAGTCGCTTAAAGCCTTTTTTGCCAATGACCACAAGGAGCTTGGGGATTTCCATACCGGCGAGTATAAAAATGAGGTCAAAGACGGCGTAGTTGAGCTCTGCCGGGAAGGAAAGGTCAACGGAAAGGGGGTCTCTCTCAAGAAATGGATAAGTATGGACGGGGACAACTCCTTCAGAATCGATTATTCGATAGCGCCCCTCGAAAAAGGTGTTTTTCCGGAAGAATGCAGGTTTGGGGTCGAGTTAAACGTAATCCTCCCCGGCTGCGACGGGCCACTCTGCTATTATGAGCTTGTCCCGAATTCGGTCGGGGCGGTCGACACGGGGCTGGGGACTTCCGTCGAGGCCAATGAAGTAGAAAAAATTAGCCTTGTCGACAAGTTCTCCGGCGTAATTCTTACCATAGGGGTGGACAGGCCCGCTACACTCTGGAGCTTTCCAATCTATACGGTCTCGCTTTCCGAAGGGGGCTTTGAAAAGATATACCAGGGGTCGTGTCTCCTCTTCCTTTTTCCCCTGGCTGGCGCGGAGAAGCGCAAACATGGTATCGATATAGGCTTTACTGTCAAATGCGAGTCTATTGAGGGCGTTAAATAAAGGTAACGGGGGACTTGATGGAGGGCGTTCTTAAGAAAGGCGCGGTCGAAAAGATAAGAAAGATAAAGCTTCTGATACTGGACGTTGACGGGGTGTTGACGGACGGCGGTATCTTTTACGACGACAAAGGGGAGGAGACAAAAAGGTTCGACGTTAAAGACGGGCACGGGATAAAGCTCGCGATCGCTTCCGGGATAGACGTGGCCCTTGTAAGCGCGAGGGAATCCAGGGCCGTTAAGTACCGGGCCGAAAACCTCGGCATCAAGCTTGTTTATCAGGGGATACGGGATAAGATAGGCGTCCTTGAAGAGATAATGCGGAAAAAATCCTTAAAACCCGATGAGATAGCGTACGTCGGGGATGACCTCGTTGACCTCAAGGTCATCAAAAGGGTCGGGTTTTCAGCCGCCGTTAAGGACGCCGTGAAAGACGTCCTGGACACGGCCGATTACATAACAATGAAGCCGGGAGGAAGAGGTGCCGTAAGGGAAGTCGTCGAAATCCTTCTTAAGTCCCAGGACAAGTGGGATGGGGCGGTCCGCCAATATTTTGAATAAATACGCATACTTAGCTGTTTGTCGGCCGGGAGATAAAAAACTTTACTCTATATGGGGCCGATGGTATAATTTTTGCTAGCGTTCCGGTTTTTAGCCGTGAAATATACTTGTAATCGTGGCGCTTAATCTTGTAAATCCACCGGAAGACCGGAGGACGGTGACCTAAAAGGAAGCCGCCTTATAAAATATCATAATGAACAGGAAGATCAGGATCTTTCTTACAGCATTTATCGCTCTCTCGATAGCTGGTCTTGTTATAGTGATTTTCCTCCACCGCAGCCCCAAAAACGTCTTAAAGGTCTCGTTAAAAGACAGTAAGATAGAGGTCAAGATAGACAAGTTCCATTATTCTGGCAACAAAGAGGGGCGCGTGGAATGGGTGCTCGATGCCGATACCGCCAGAAGGACCGAAGGCGGAGACCTTATAGTGCTCGATAAGCTTAAGCTTGTATTCTACACAAAGAGCGGCAGGCCTTATACGTTGACAGCGAAAGAAGGCCGTTACAGGGAATCGACAGAGGAAATAGAAGTTGAAAAGGACGTAAAGGTAGAATCGGACGAAGGGTACAGGATGGAGACGGACAGTCTCAGGTATTCCGTCAATTCAAGGGTGCTATCGACTGACGCCAGGGTCGTAATAACTTCAAAAGACATGGATGTTACTGGCGTAGGGCTAAGGTCGGATGTCGACAAGGGCAGGATAATACTGCAAAAAAATATAAAGGCAGTCTTTAGAAGTGCCGCGATATAGGGACGTGTTGAGCGTTTTATCATATAAAAAGTATTTGATGACGGCAATGCTTTTGCTTGCGCCCGTTCTGATCTTTCCGGCGCCGGCCTTCTCAAAGGAGCAGGAGGCGGGCAAAAGTCCCGCCAGGAAGCCCATTACCGTTACCTCCGATTCGATGGAGGTGGATACAAAGGAAAATCTTGTTACCTTCAAAGGCAATGTCGAAGCGATAGAGAGTTTTATCCTCTGTTCCGATGAGCTTTACGTCCGCTACGATGACGCCAAGCAGGTAAGCGAGATAAAGGCCAAAGGCGGCGTCAGGATCTTTCAGGACGGTAGAATTGCCTCTTCCCGGGAGGCGGTCTTCAGCAATAAGGATAGGACTATCGTCCTTACCGGAGAGCCCCAGGTAAAACAGTGCAAAGACACGGTAAAAGGTGATAAAATAACGATATACGTGGATCAAAAAAACGCGGTCGTTGAAAGCGGCGGCGGCGGAAGGGTCAAGGCCGTAATAATGCCCGAGAAGGATTGCGCCGGAGCGGCCGCGGAGAAGGTCGAAAGTGAAGAAGCTCGCTGTAAAAGGCCTCGTTAAATCCTTCAAGAAAAGGGTCGTGGTCGACGGAGTGAGCCTGAGTATTGAGCCTGGAGCGGTCGTAGGCCTTCTCGGGCCTAACGGCGCCGGCAAAACGACGACGTTTTACATGACCGTCGGCCTCATAAGCCCTGATAAAGGCAGGGTCATGCTCGGCGACCGCGACATAACGGACATGCCGATGTACGAGAGGGCAAGGCTCGGCATGAGTTACCTGCCGCAGGAACCCTCGGTCTTCAGGAAGCTCACGGTCGAGGAGAACGTGAGGTCGATACTCGAGTTCCTCGATATCACGAGGGACGAGCTCGAAAGCCGCCTTAACGGGCTTCTTGAGGAGCTGGGAGTTAGCCACCTGGCCAAGACCAGGGCGTACGCGCTTTCAGGGGGAGAAAGAAGGAGGGTCGAGATAGCAAGGGCGATGGTCAATTCGCCTTCATACCTCCTTCTCGACGAGCCGTTTTCGGGCATAGACCCGATAGCGGTCGGCGATATACAGGAACTCGTTCTTGAGCTCAAGAGAAAAGGGATAGGGATACTTATTACCGACCATAATGTCGGCGCCACACTTGGCATATGCGACCATGCGTATATAATAGATAGCGGAAAGCTTTTAAAGGCGGGTACTCCCACGGAAATTCTTGACAGCAGGCGTGTAAGAGAAGTATATCTTGGAGATAAGTTCAGGCTTTAGATATGGACTCAGAGGCCTTCAGCCATGGCATATGAACTGAAACAGGAGTTAAAGCTTACCCAGAGCCTGGTGATGACGCCGCAGCTGCAGCTCGCGATAAAGCTTCTGCAGCTTTCAAGGCTCGAGCTCGTCGATCTCGTGAGGGAAGAGGTGCAGACGAACCCGGTCCTGGAAGAGACTCCAGATACGGATGGCGGCCCTGAGTCAGTCCCGGCGCCGGAGCCGGAAAAACCGGAGGTAGACTGGCAGGCTTATCTCGAAGACCAGGCCGAATACAGAAACCAGGGCATTAATTTCAATGAAAAAGAGGATGAGGACTTCATGGGCAACATCTCGTCCTCCGGCGGAAGCCTCAACGAGCATCTCCTCTGGCAGCTCAATATGCAGGCCCTCCCAGAGAAAGACCATGCCATAGGCGAGTTTGTCATAGGAAACATCGACGAAGACGGGTATCTACGTGTCGTTGAGAGAGGGGACCTGAGCGACGACGATATAGAGAGAAGGACCGTTGAGGAGATATCAAGGCATCTGGAAGTAAGCGTGCCTGAGGTGGAAGGTGTCCTTGGGGCGATCCAGCAGTTCGATCCCGCCGGGGTAGGTTCGAGGAACCTGAGGGAGTGTCTTCTTATCCAGGCCCGGAACCTCCAGGTGCGGGACACAGTCGTAGAGGAGATAATCCAGAACCACCTTGAAAAGATAGGCAGGAAAAACTTCAAGGCCGTGGCGAGGAGCCTCGGGATAACCGTCGAGGAGGTTTACGAGGCAGTAAAGATAATAAATAAATCCCTTAACCCGTCTCCCGGCTCCGGTTTCGGAAAAGAGGAATCGAGCGCCATAGTCCCGGACATATACGTCCATAAAGTGGGCGATGAGTACGTCATAAGCCTTAATGAAGACGGCATGCCCAAGCTTAAGATAAGCCCCTATTACAGGGAACTCCTCAAGAACAAAGGGCAGGCCTCCGAGCAGGCCAAGGTCTATATACAGGAGAAGCTCCGTTCCGCCGTATGGCTTATAAAGAGCGTGCATCAGAGGCAGAGGACCATCTTCAGGGTCGTGGAGTGCATAGTTAAGTTCCAGCGAGAGTTCCTGGATAAGGGCCTAAAGTACCTTAAGCCGCTCGTGCTTAAGGACATAGCCGAGGAGATAGGGGTCCACGAATCGACGGTAAGCAGGGTAACGTCTAATAAATACGTACAGATGCCTCGCGGGATATTCGAGCTCAAGTACTTTTTCTCAACCGGCATGAGCAGTTCGGAAGGGGACGACCTGGCCGTAGAGTATATTAAGGAAAAGATGAGGGACATCATAAAGTCCGAGGACGCGAAGAACCCCTTGAGCGACAAGCAGATAGTGGAGATACTGAAGAAGTCCGGCATAGTGCTCGCCAGGAGAACAGCCGCAAAGTACAGGGAGGCCATAGGGGTGTTGCCGTCGAACAGGCGGAAGGTCCATTATTGAAGAACAGGGTGTTTAGCTCGTTTCACCTTATACATTTGAACGCAGAGCTCTACCAGATTCCTTTGAGAAGACCTGAAGCACGGCGTGAAGTCTTGGATCTGCCCCTGCAAGGGCGAAAATATAATCAATAAACCGGAGGTAGGGACATGCAAGTCAATGTTACATTCAGACACATGGAGTCGTCTGAAGCTCTCAGAAAATATGCGGAAGACAAGACGGTGCGCCTGAATAAGTACCTTTTTGAGCCTATAGAAGTCCATTGGGTTCTTGCGATAGAGAAGATAAGGCATATAGCCGACGCCACGGTGACCGCCAACGGGGTAACGATAAAGGCGCAGGAAGATACCCAGGACATGTACTCCGCAATAGATTCTGTCATCGACAAGCTTGAGAACCAGGTCAGAAGACATAAGGAAAGGGCCAAGGACCACAAGCCTCATTCAAGCCCGGTCCCGAGCGTGCGGTTTACGTCCGGCTCCGAAGGGGCCGCGGGCAGGGAGATGAGGATAGTAAGAAAAGAAAACCAGTTCGTAAAGCCGATGTCCGTGGAAGAGGCCGCAATGCAGATGGAAATGGCCGGGAACGATTTCCTTGTTTTTACTGATTCATCCACAAGCGTCATTAACGTCATTTACAGGCTTGAGGGCGGGGATTTGGGCCTTATAGAGGCAAAGACAAGGCCTTAAAATAAAGGATAGATCGGACCCTATGAGGCTAACTGACGTCTTGAAGGAAGAGTTCATTCTGACGGACCTTAAGTCCAGGAAAAAAACGGAACTGCTGGAAGAGATGATTTCCAATATCTCCGAGAAAGTGGGCGGGCTTGACAGAAAGAAGGTGCTTGAGACCGTCATCGAGAGAGAAAGGCTTGGAACCACGGGGATAGGCAATGGAGTCGCCATCCCGCACGGCAAGGTCAAAGGGGTCGACGAGATCAGGGTTTTTTTCGGGA
>DAIDBB010000458.1 GCA_027310325.1 bacterium
CAGCGAGACCCTTGTAGCCGAGGCGGTCTCCAAAAGGCTCTACGATAGAAAAGATTGGCGGGTGCTCCTGCACTACAAGCCTTCCATGTTCGGCCGCTACAGAAGCCTTATAGACGACCCCGCCTTTTTCGCCTCAAAGGACGGCAAGACCGACCCCCGTAGAGAGATGGAGGAGACGATAAGGTCCTTTTTCAGGACCGACGTCTCTGGAGACGCCCACCCGCAGTGCAAATTTATCGGCAGGTTCGAGTGGCTCCGCGCTGAGCTCGACATCAAAAAGGACCTCCTCCCGGCGGAAGACTGCAAGGGGTACAGGGAGCTTGTTGAAGCGCTTAAGCCCACCTCCGCGGTACTCGTATTTCCGGTATCGCACATGAACAGCCCGGCCTCGATGTTCGGCCATACCTTCTTGAGGATTGATTCTCCTTCCGAGAACAAGCTTTTTTCCTACGCCGTAAATTACTCGGCCTTTACCGACGATACCAACGGCTTTATCTTCGCCTTCAGGGGGATATTCGGCTTCTACAAGGGGCTTTACTCGATACTGCCGTACTACGAGAAGATAAAGGAGTACAACAACTTAGAGAACAGGGACATGTGGGAGTATAGACTTAGCCTTACGCCCGAAGAGGTCCAGCGGATGGTCAGGCACATCTGGGAGTTGAAGGAGATATACTCCTATTACTATTTCTTCGACGAGAACTGCTCGTATAACCTCTTGCTCCTCCTTGAGGCCGCGCGCCCTGAGCTGGACCTTACCGGGGAGCTTCCCCCATGGGTCATACCGCTTGATACTATACGCTCGGTAGAAGACGCAAAAATGAATACTGGCGGGCCGGCCTACAGGCCGTCTCGGGCCACCAAGATAAAATATATCGAGTCCAAAACCGGGTCCGGCGGGGTCGATCTTGCCGTAAAGATCGCCCGAAAGGAGAAAGACCCCGGAGAGGCGTCTGATTCATCTTACATGGGAAGGGACGAGAGGATAAGGACCCTGGACTTATCCGCCGAGTACTTGCAGTACCTCTACGCCAAAAAGAAGCTCGCCAAAGACGAGTACATGAAGAGGTATTTAAGGATACTGGCGGCAAGAAGCTCTCTTGGCCTCGGGGAAGAGTACAACAT
>DAIDBB010000227.1 GCA_027310325.1 bacterium
GACGTACGCATGGTGGACGTAAAAACAGGGGAGATCGTCCATGCCAGAACCTATGAAGCAGTTTCAGGCAAGACGGACTACGGCATAGGGGTTTTTGGCACGGGTGGCGTGAGCTTTGGAGGATCCTTGAACGGCTTGAACGCAACTGCCATGGAAGATGTGGCCAGGGACGTTATCATAAGAGCAACCCATGATATAGTGGACCGTCTCGCTCCTCGTGACCTTATCGTTCACAGGAAACACTGAAGAAAGGGATATGTGGAGAAAACAAACTGTCCCTGGCAAAATGCCGGATATAAAACAGAAGGGGCTTCTTCATACATTGAGCGAGATTGAGTATCTCTCCGCGGCTGAGCGGCAGGGATCCCCTGTGCCGGAAGGGGTTGTCTCCTCGGATAACCTTAACAGGTATTTCATTGACGGACTTAAAACCTCAACGATAAGCGTCGCCGTTACGGCGATATTATCCCCCTTCATGTTCAGCGCGTATAATGGTCTTATTCCCGTCTTCGGTTCATACAAGCCTACGGCATTCGGCAGGGCTTACGTCCTGCTTCTGACCACCGCGTTTCCCGTAAGCTGCTCCGCGGTCATCTTCAACGTTCTCCGCAAGATCCACTTCGGAAAGATAACCAGCAAGGCGGCCGGGCGCTTCATGGGAGGCTTTGCGGCCGGCTCTGTCATCGGCGCGGCCGCGCTTTTCATTATTATCCATATCCTCTATTATAACTACCTCACCCCCGAGGCCCTGCTGGGTTTATTCTACGGAATCCCCAGGCCCATAAGGCCGAATCGCGCCGTTTATGAATGGATCATGAGGTTCTCAGGAAGTTTCATCCCCTGCGCTTACTTTCAGGCTGCCGTGAACCTTCTTTCCCTTTCGATATCCTTTCTGGGGATAATCCTCGGAAAAAGAAGGACCGCACGGATAAACGGGCTTTATGAACTCTGGAGGTGAGCGTGCTGTGGCTTATATACGGAGTTTCGATCTTAATCCTCCTCATGATTACAATCGCGGGCCACCGGCGCCTCCGTGAGCCCGAAGCGCGGGAAGATATAACGGTATCACTTGAGGAGTTATCGGATATATGGCTCAAATACAATAAGGACGTTGATCCCGCTGAAGAAGGCAAGGAGCCTCCCTCACCAGCTATTCCTGATGAAGACAAAAAGCCCTTCAGCCATTTTGCTCTAACCGTCCCGGCATCCTTTATCGAAGACTGCATAAAACCTTATCAAGACGACTTTACGACGCAGGGGGTTATGCCTTTGGCGAAGGCTGTTATCGGTCTCCTTGAAAAGCATGGCGAATGCCCGTCCATAGTGCTCGATTCAAGGGACCCCGAATCCGTTGAGCTTTATTCGGTCCGAAATAACCTCGCCAAAACGACGCTTAAAGAGCATACCTATACTGTGGCAAGGGCCGTCGTCGAGGCCGTCAGGCATACTTACATTGACCATGAAAATCATGTGCCAAAGGCCGTTATTACCGCCCTTGCCCATGACATCGGCAAGATTCCTGAATTCAGAACCTCGGGCGCATATAACACTTACACGCATCCACAGATAAGCGTCAGCAAGCTCAAGGAACTTGCCGACGGGATAAAAACGCCATGGCTTGATGGCGCGGTGCTGGCTATAAGAGACCATCATATC
>DAIDBB010000238.1 GCA_027310325.1 bacterium
CCCCCTGTCAAGGGACTCATTGACGATGGAACTGTAAAGCTCATGCGCTTCTTTCGAGGACAGTTCGTTGAACGCTTCGGCTATCTGGTTCTGCATTCTTTCAGACCTGGATGTCTCTTCCATTCGGGACCCGTTCCAAAGATATTTTCGAATATCGCGACCTTTGCCTTAATCGCGGGGACGAATGTTATTTCGCGGGTCTCCCCACATATGAGAGAAACTCGTGCCTGGTCGAAGGGTTGTCGCGAAAAACGCCGAGGAGTGATGAAGTCACCATCCTCGAGTTCTGTTTTTCAACCCCCCGCATCATCATGCAGAGGTGCTGGGCCTCTATCATCACGCCGACCCCGTCCGCGTTTATCGAATCCATTATGGTATAAGAGACCTGCTCGGTCAGCCGCTCCTGTATCTGAAGGCGTCTTGCATACATATCAACAAGTCTTGCCAGCTTGCTCACGCCGAACACCCGTCCTCTAGGTATGTACCCGATGTGGCACCTTCCAAAAAAAGGGAGCATATGATGCTCGCAGAGGCTGTAGACCTCTATATCCTTCACTATAATCATGCTGTTCGTTTCCTGCGTAAAGCACGCACCATGGACCAACTCCTGGGGGTCTTCACGGTATCCTGAGGCAAGAAACTCAAGAGAACTTGCTATACGCTCCGGGGTCTTCACCAGCCCCTCCCTTAGCGGGTCTTCACCGATCTCGATAAGGAGCTGCCTGACGAGGTCTTCGACCTTCTCGACGTTAAACTTCATTACGTATCTCCCTTCTTAAGCTCTCGGTGTAATCTTCAAGCGGCTTCATCCCAGAAGCATCCAGTCTCTCCGCAATATCATCAATGCTTATATTCAGCCCCGGAAGTACTAGCCCCGGCGAAAGTTCCCGCAGAGGGATAGCTATAAACGGGCGTACAAGTATCTGCGTGTCGGGAAGCCGTATCGCGTCAGAATCAATGACAAGGTCGTCGTACAGTATGAGATCGAGGTCGATCGGCCGCTCGGCGCACTTGTCTTCACCGCGCTTCCTTCCAAGACTGTCCTCTATGCGTCTCAGCACCTTATACTTAAGGTCCTTCGGAGGGATGCCGGAATCAACCTCGATCACGCAATTGTAGAATTTGGGCTGACCAGGCCTGCCTTCGGGCTCGGTCAGATACACCGTGGATATGCCCGAAATCCTCATGTGCCGCGCAAGCTCGATCAAAGCCTTTTTCATATTTACGCCGGGGTCCATGTTTGAGCCTGCGCTTATGAATGCGCGCGCCATGTCAATTCCCGCGTCCCCTGGTGATCTCCACCCCCACGGTCCTTGCAAAGCGGAGAGCCAGCGGCTTCTCGACCCGTACCACCGCAGTTTTTACTGAAGAGTTTGCAAGGCACGCCTCGGCTATGGCCTCGGCAAGGGCTTCCACGAGATGGTAGCTTGAACTCTCCGCTATCTGTAATACCCGTTTTTTGATCGCGCGGTAATCGATCGTGTCCTCAAAACGGTCGCTCCTGCCGGCCTTACTGAGATCGGCGGTAAGGGCGATATTTATAATTACGTCCTGCTTTTTCCTGCGCTCCTCGTCGTTTACGCCGATAATGCAGCGTGCCTGCAAGTCGCTAATCAGTATGCGGTCCATTTTTATACCCCATGAGGTGCCTGCCTCCGTCAACGTTTATTACGGTGCCGGTAAGAAAGTCGTTTTTCAGAAGATACACGACGGCCGCCGCTATGTCCTCAGGCCCTCCGTGTCTCTTCAAGGGAAGGTTTTCGGCAAGCTTATCAAGGTAGCTCTCGTCCTGTCCGGGCGGCGGAAGGATGAGCCCCGGAGAAACGCCATTTACGGTTACGGAGGGAGCGAATTCAAGGGCGGTCATACGGGTAAGGACTGATAACGCGTGCTTGCTAAGGATATAGGCCACATGCGCCCAGTCGTAACCTACGAGTCTTGCGTCCAGTATGTTTACGATCTTTCCGCAGGCAACATGTCTGGAGAATTCACGGCTGAGCGCAAAGGGGACCCATGCGTTCACCTGCATATGCCGCGTAAATGAATCGAAATCCACGTCTTTGAGGGTGTTCTTGAAGAAAATGGAGGCGCTGTTGATTAAAATATTCAGGTTACCCGAGTCTCTGACGGCACGCGCAATCAAGGACTCATATTCCTCTTTCTTTTCAAAATCAGCCTTTATGAACCAGTACCTTATTCCTTTTTTTTTAAGCTCTTCGCCGAGGCCCTTTGCCCCGTCTTCAGAGCTCCTGTAATGAATGACGATGTTTACGCCTTCATCCGCCAGGGCGAGGGCCACAGCCCTGCCGAGCCTCTTGCCGGCCCCTGTAACAAGGGCGGTACTGCCTCGCAAGCTTTTTTCTATCATCCATTCCCCACGAACTTCTGCGGTAGTGTACTGAAGAGCAGGCGCTTATCCCATGCGGGAAGGGTTTCAATTTCAAACAGGCTCCACGAGCATATCAATTTTTGCGGCAAGAATAAAGTCATTCCTTGAAAGCCCGTTTATCTTGTGAGTGGAAAGCGTCAGCGTGACCTTGCTGTAAGAGATGAGTATGTCAGGATGATGGTCCTCGGCATCGGCGATATCGGCCAGTTTGTTTGCGAAGGCGATGGCCTGTCTGAAGTCTTTGAACTTAAAATCCCTTTTAATCTCCTTATCCGAAAGGGTCCATAGAGGGACCTCGCGGGCGAGGTCCCTTGCTTCCTTCGCCGCAAGGGGAATCTCTCCCGCTTTTATTGGCCTGCATTTCTCCTCTGAGAGTTTCATGTCCGCCTCCTAGCGGATAGCTCCGCGAAGATTCTCGGCCACAACGGCCGCACGGCTCTTTATGAGCTCTCGGGCTTCGTTTACCTTTTCCCAGACGTTGCACATCATGGCACCGACGACGATTCCGTCCCTGAGGTAATAGATTACCCCTGTCTCGAACTCTTTCCGCCAGTCGGCGAATGTCTCCAGCCCTGAGCTTATCTCGCCGACGGCCTCGTATCCGAAGTCGAAGAGGTCGGAGAAGAAGTAAGGCATATATGTGTATGCCATGTTCGCACCGGCCATGTTCCATCCGGCATGCGCCCCCTGGTTAAGGGCGTTGTCCCAATGCTCGAGCCGCATCGTCTTCCCAAGGGCCTTGTACGGGAATACGGCGTTGTCGCCGGCGGCATAGATGTCCGGGTCGGTCGTCTTCAGATACTCGTCTACCACCAGTCCGTTGGCCGTCTTAAGGCCCGCTTTTGCAGCAAATCCTATAGAAGGCTCTATGCCGACACCTGCGATAACGATGTCGGACTCGATCCTTTTTCCACCTTCGGTTTGAGTTATAAATATTTTCCCGTTCTTTAAGATTGAAACTGGCCTGTCCTTACTGTGTACCTTCACCCCGCGGTCCATGAATTTTTTCTGGATCGCCCTACCGAGATACTCTGGGAATATGCGGTCTACGAGATACTCTCCGGTGAATACCATGGTTACGTCAATTTTATTGATATTAAGGGCCGCCGCGACCTCGGAGCCTATAAAGCCCCCTCCTATTATTACCGCCGATTTGCCTTCGGCAGCCTCACTTCTTATCCGGAGATAATCATCAAGATACCGGTAGTAGCATACCTCTTCCAGGTCTCCGCCAGGTATCGAGAGCTTACGAGGACTGCCTCCGGTCGCGATAAGCAATTTCTCATACCCCATTCTGAGGCCTGCATCTGTTGTGATCCTTTTTTGTTTCGCGTCAAGGGCTGTTATACTTACGCCAAGCTTCAAATGAACGTTATTTTGGCTATAGAATTCGTTACCGTGGATGAATATCTCCTCGACCTTTTTCTTGCCGAACCATAACTTCTTGGAAAGCGGCGGTCGATCATACGGCAGATGCTTTTCTGCCCCAACTATTACGACAGACCCTGTCTTGTCGAGCTCTCTTATCCCCTTTACCGCAGAGGCCCCGGCAAGCCCTCCGCCTATTACCAGATATTTAAATATTTGTTCCGCCATAAGTAAGCCTCGGAGGTGTAAGTGAAATCTCTGACATGCAGACCTTTTCAGTATAGCAGAAAAAGAAAGAGACCTTTTCAAATCATGATGACTGCCGGGTCGGTTGTGCGCTCCTCTCCAGGAC
>DAIDBB010000239.1 GCA_027310325.1 bacterium
ACTTCCGGCGGGACCGCGGGCGCGCTCTTGCCCGTCAGCACGAAATTGACCGCCCAGAAGCCGATCGCCTCCCGCTTTGCGAGGATCACATTTTCGCCGGGCGAATCCCAGATATACTGTTCGGGCATGCCTGTCTGTTCCGCCGGCTCACCCAGCCGGGATTTAACGAACCGCAACGTCTCCCCAAGCAGCCTGCCGGATTCCGTCAGGCCGCCGCCCTTGCTCGTATACTGAAGGGCCATAAAAGATATCTTCCCATCGACGGCGCCGATAAACAGGCGCCAGCGGTTGTGATTGAAGGCCAGATCGGGAGCGCTGAATATCCTTTCGCCCGGGACGTCGGACCAGCCCGGGAACGATTGGAGCATTCCATGCTCCTCGGGTGCGGCCTCGACCAGACCGCGGGCGGTCTTGATGTCCTGGCCGAGGTAATATTCACCGACCCCGTAGAGCCCTTCCGCACGGGTCTCGTTTATCGCGTAAAGCAGCGATAGAACGATTGCAAAGGCTCCCAGCCGCTTCAAATAGCGAGACTTCTCCATGGGCTTGATCATCGGGCTTTCACCGTCTCCTCGCGGGTCTCCGGGGCCGTGCCCCGGACCCGGTATCGATACCGGCACTGCGCGTTGCGGATGGCCTGAAGCGATCTCAACGCGGGCTTATCGAGGCCCTCCCCTTTCTTCTCCGGGCATTTCCTTTTTGCCTCTGGCCTTTTCCTTCGGCGGCACGGGTTGTACCGCCTCCGGCCGCCGTCCGGGTTCGGGGCGTAGTCCCGGCGCTACGCCTTCCGGCGCTCTCCGTTGTTCCGGCGCTCTCCGTGCCCCTGGCGCGGCGCGTTCGGGCTGACCGCCCGGCGGAGGCATTTCAGCGCCGCGCCGGGGGGTCCCAACGCGTTCGCCGGTCTCGGCCTTTCGCCCCGGCTGCGCCCTGGACGGAGCTCCCGCCCTGCCAGAACTTATGACGCCGCGGCCGGTGAATACGCCCGGCTTGGGCGTGGCGGCAACGGCCGGACGTCCGCGGTTTACCGTGGCGCGTTGTCCGGAATTCAATCTGGCGGCCCGCATCTGCTCCTTTTGGCCGCCTGTGAGCGCGGAACGTTGTTCGCGGGCCGCGGCCAGTTGTTCGGAAGTGGGGCGGGCGGCGGTGCCGCCGGGCCCTCCGTTGAAGCTCGCCCCGGACGGACGGACGTTCATGACCCTCTTGGTGTAAACGTTCGTGACGTTCGTTACGCTTATGTTATTGACCGTACGGTTGTAATAGAACGTTCCGCCTCTCCAGTATCCGCCGCTGTAGCCGACGCCGCCGTAGCCGTAGCCGTAGTTGACGCCGCCGTAAAAGCCCACGACCGGCCCCCAGTAGCCTTCGTGCCAGAAATATGCGCCGTCGCTCCATGCCCAATAGCCGGGGGTCCATAGCGCGCCCGCGAAGGGCGCCTCCACCCACACGCCCGGCACCCAGTAGTAGCCGAAATCCGGGTCCCAGGCCCAGTAGCCCGGCACCCAGATAAACCCCGGGCCCGGCCAGGCAGGCTGAACGTAGACGGGGATGGCCGGCGGGGCGACGGCAACCGACACGCCGACGAAGACCCCGGCGCGGGACGCGGCAGGCGCGTTAAACATGGATACCGCAAGCAAAAACGAAAGAATCAAAATAAGTTTTTTCACGATAACTCTCTCCGTCGCCCGGCGAAATCAGCCGTCTTCGTTTCAATGCGCAAATTGTAGCAGATTTTTTTCAGCCCATCGGCGGCGCGGCGCGCGGGAAGTCCATCGAGACGCACGCGCCGGGGCGCAGTGAGCAGAGACCTCCTCCCCCGTTATCGATAATCCCCCCTGTCCCGGCCTTCCGCCTGCGCGGGGGGAAGGGGATCGGATGCCCCTTTATTTACTCGCACGCGTCAATATGGGCGAACGCGCCGGTCTCCCTGGTCCAGCCGGCGTTGCCGTCCCTGTCCTGGATTAAGACCCACCATTCGTACCCGGGCCGCGATAGGACACGGGCTATCCGCGAGTCCGGCGGCGCGTCGTCCGGCACGGCGATCTCGGCGGAATACGCCTTGCCCCTGTACCAGAAAAGGTCCGCGCCCTCGCCCTGATAATACAGCGTGTATACGGCCTCACCCGGCTGAAGGGAGATCTCCGGATACCTCCCGTCCGGCGCGATGCCGACCTGAACCGGTTTTACGATCCTGGTTACTCCATATTTTCTCGTGATGACGACGCCCGTCAACCCCCGCACCGTCAGGTCTTTCTTGACGCGAAAGGTGACCGGCGATCCTTCGGACCGGCTTACATGGGCGTTCAAGCCCCTTGTCGAAACCCATTGCCTGTAAGCGCAGCATTCGAAAGGGCACGCGCCCCAGTCGTAGTACGGAAGCTTTGGCCTGTCGGTGTTTTCCGCAAAGGCAAGGCGCGCGGAAAGAGCGATCATCACCGACGTCATCAGTATCTTTATCTTCATAGGGCCTCCAGATACTTGAGCAGCCTCTCCCTCATGGCCTTGTCCGTAAACGCCTCTATGTGACCTTTGCCCTCGGCGGGCCAGAACTCCTTGGGCGAAAGGGCCGCGCCGTAGAGCTCAGTGCCGTGGCGGAACGGCACGACGCGGTCGAGCGTGCCGTGGGTAAGAAGGACGGGGACAGGGTTTATCTTTTTTATCCATTCGACGGGGCTGAAGTCGTCGTTAAAAAATATGGAGGCCGGGTATTGAAAGGGCCGCGTTACAATGAACTCCGACAACTTGTCGCGGACGATTTCCCTGTAGTCCGAAAAGGCGCTGTCGATGACCACGGCCTTCAGCATGCCCCTGTCCGGCACGCCTGCCGCGGCGTATACCGCTATCGCCCCTCCGAGGCTCTGCCCCAGGACTATTACCGGGCCGGGACGCGCAAGGCCTAGGGCCTTGGCGAGGGTCGCCCTTCCGTCGATATTTACGCCCGCAAGCGTCGGGCTACCGCCCGACTGTCCGTACCCCCGATAATCGAATATAAAGAGGTCGTAGCCCCCGGTCACGAGCCAGAGGACGTTATTTACGTGCGTGCTCATGTTGCCGGCGTTGCCGTGAAAGAATACGACCGTGCCGCGCATTTTACCGGGAGTCTGAAGAAGCCAGCCGTGGAGGGTTACGCCGTCAGGGGTCCTGAAAAAGACGTCCCTGCGGTCGAACCCGGCGATGGCGGGGTTTTTGACGAGGGTCCTGCCGGGGTAGAAAAACAGCCCCGAACAGCCGGAGGCCAGGAAGAGCGTGAGGAGCAGAAGGATATGGACGGGCCTTTTTATCATCTTGAAATTTCGCGGTCAGCAACCCCGGTCGTTGCCCCCACCGCCGAGGTCGCCCCCACCGCCGCCCGCCGCCCGTGCCGCAGCCGCCGCGCCGCCGTAAAAGCCGCGGCGCCTTCCGGCGATTATTGAGATGATGAAGACGAGGCCGATGAACAAGAACGGCCACCGGCCTCGACCCGCCGCCTCAGGTCTTCTCACCCGCTAGAAGTGAAAGGCCGCCCCGATGTATATCTGGCTTACCCGGTATTTGACGTCGCGGAAACCGTTTGTGTCGAAGTCGAAGTTGGCCCCGCTGTATTTGTATTCCCCGAAGACGGACATGTTCGGGCCAAGGGGCATATCGACCCCCGCGAGCACCTGCCAGCCGAGCTCGTCGTCGCTTTCGCTAAAGATGGGCGAGACGAGGCCCCCCGGCTCGGTCACGGTCCCGTCCCCTATGCGCCCGTGGAACCATCCTCCTCCGACGCCGACGTAGGGCCTGATGTTCCCCATCGGATAACGCAGGAGGACGTTGCCGGTAAGCGAAAAGACGCTTACGTCGGAGCTTACGTCCGCGGTTATGCCGTTTTCCGTCAGTGTATTAAGGCTCGGGAAGTGGGCGTTCACGTCCACCTGCGCGCCTATATAAGGGTTGCTCCGGGCCCAGAAACCGAGCTTGCCCCCTATGGCGACCCCGTCGTTAAAGGTGAACGTGCCAGTGTTGCCGGTCACGGTGTCCCTTACGTCGGCGTCGTGCGGGACGGCGGCCCCGATGTAGGCCGCCATGTAATTTTCAGCGCGCGCCGTCCCGGCGCTCAAGAACGCGCCGCTCAAGGCCAGTGCAAAGACAAGGACTTTTCTCATGGCTTCCTCCTCCCGGAATGGTTCACGGTTGCGGTCCGGTTATCACGTCCTTCGGATATCGTCTCCGCTATCAACTCTATACGGGCAAATGACTGAAGTCAAGAGGGAGATTTTACGGCCCGCTTTTCAAGCGTGCATCCTTGCGATGGCGTCCCTGTACCTCTCGGCCACGACATTACGCCTTATCTTTAAGGTAGGGGTCAGCTCGCCGCTTTCAACGCTGAACTCATGGTCAAGGAGAGTGAACCGGCGGACCCTCTCGAATTCGGCGAGGTCCGCCGTCAGCCTCTGTATCTCCGAGCGGATAAGGCGGTTCACCCCGGGGGCCTTGACGAGCCCGCCGTTATCGGGGTCTCCTTTCGTGCCGTCTTCCCTGAGACGCTCCCTTACGCGCTCGAAGGCCGGCACTATAAGGGCCGATACGGTGCTTACATTGTCGCCGACAAGCATGACCTGGCCGATATAGGGGCTTTCAAGGAGGAGGCTTTCAATAGGCTGGGGCGCGACCTTTTTGCCGTTCGCGAGGACTATGAGGGACTTCTTCCGGTCGATTATCCTGAGATACCCTTCCTCATCGAACGCGCCTATGTCGCCCGTGCGGAACCATCCGTCTGGGCCGATGACGTCTCCGGTCTCGCCGGGCCTGTTATGGTAGCCGAGCATGACGTTCGGGCCCCGAACGAGTATCTCGCCGTCCGGGGCGATCTTCACCTCGACGCCCTTTACGGGAAACCCGACCGTGCCGAACCTGACGGAGCCGGGGCGGTTCACGGCCACAAGAGGCGAGGTCTCGGTGAGCCCGTAGCCTTCAAGGATACTAAACCCCATGGAGCAGAAAAACTCGGCCGTGGCCCTTGAGATGGGGGCGCCGCCCGAGACGAAGAACTTGAGCCTGTCGAGGCCCAGGGCCTTTCGGATGTTCCCGAAGACCAGCCGGTCCGCCACGCGGCGCCGCAGTTCGAGAACGGGCGGGACGGCGGCCCCGGCCTGGGCCCTCTCGCAGCAGCTTTTCCCGGCTGCCAGGGCCCAGCGGAAGGCCGTCCGGCTTAAAAAACGCTCCCCGTCGATCCGGGCAAGCATCCCTTCCCTGAACATCTCGAATACGCGTGGCACCAGCACCATGTAGTGCGGCCTCACCTCGGCGATACTCTGCCTGAGGC
>DAIDBB010000251.1 GCA_027310325.1 bacterium
CATGAGGGCTATGCTCTGCAGGATCTTTTCGCCGATCTCCGGGTGCTCTTTCATGCGGCTGCATTCCTCATCGGTCAGGGAGCCGGGCTTATTGAGGATGCCCTCGTTCACCCCGATCTTACCCAGGTCATGGAGAAGCGAGGAGTACTCCAGCGCTTCGATATCCTCGGCCGAAAGCCCCATGAGTTTTCCCAGCTCGACGCAGAGGACCCGCATGCGGTTGCAGTGGCCTCGCGTATGGGTGTCTTTTGCCTCTATGGTCTCGGCAAGGACGTTTATGAACTGTATGTTCATCGACTTCAGAATGCCGTAGGCCTTCTGGAGCTCCGTCGCCTTGGTGTACAGCTCCTTCGTGCGGTCCCTGACCTTCTGCTCGAGAAAAGACTGGTATTCCATGTTCTCGAACTCGAGTTCCTTGTTCCTTACGAGCAGGTCCCTTTGGACGAAGGCCTTGCGGACGATGGCCATGAGATCGTCCTTTTTGACGGGCTTCATCACGTAGTCGAACGCGCCCCTTTTCATGATCTCCACGGCTATGGAGAGGTCGGTAAGCCCGGTGAGCATTATGATAGGCGTGGTATCGAAGTTCTGTTTGACGAATTCGAGTATCTTGATGCCGTCGACCTCGGGCATTGTGATATCGCATATAATGAGGTCGTAGAGGGAGTTCCTTAGGAGGTCAAATACCCCTTTTCCCCCGACGGATTGGATTACGTTGTAACCTTCTTTTATAAGATGGGTATTGAGGACCTTTCGGATAGGTTCTTCGTCGTCGATTATGAATATGCTTCGCTTCTTCTCGTCCATATGTGGTTTAACTGCCCTCTGCCGAATCCCGGACGCTCTCTATTATTGAAAGCCCCCCTATCCCCGGACGTGCGGCTAGATTTTACTTAATGTCCTAAAATTATTCAACAATTTTAATTTTTTAGAGGTCTCCGGGGGCCTCCCGGTCGAGTTATGGCCGCCGAGGCAATAGCGCGTCTCAATGGGCCCTCTTCTTATCTCTTCGGCATATCCCACGGATTCCTTTACCATTTTTTTGATTTCGTCCCTGGAAAGCTATCGAAGGCTACCCCTATCCGGGGGTACGCCCTTGGACGCCGGAGGTATATATGCTCAAAAAGACAGGGATCCTGGCGAGGTGCGAGGGAAATATCAGGGAATTGGGGTTATTTATATGGTCGTTTCTCACGTTTCCCGTGTATAACGGACAACTGAGATAATTAAAGGCAAGCCAATGCCACGCCTACGCCCCGGACTTTTTCAGGAATTCAAGGGTCCGGCGTAGAGACGGGATGCCGAGCCTGCCCCCGGGCTTAAGGCATTTGAGGGCCGCGAAAGCGGACGCGAACCTTACCGTTTTTTTCATGTCCCAGCCGTTTAAAAGGCCCCATATATACCCTCCGTGAAAGACGTCGCCGGCCCCCGTCGTATCCACGGCTTTTACCCTGAAGGCTTTCTGGACAAAGGTCTTTCCGTCAGACCATGTGATCGACCCCTTTTTCCCGAGCGTAACGGTAGCGGCCCTGGGGCCCAGGGAAGACAATTTAAAAAGGGCCTCCCTCGGGGTCGATCCAAGCCCTCTGGCGAATTCCTCGGAGCAGACTATGTAATCGGACGATCCGGCAAGTTCACGCATCCCTTCCCTTACCCTGCCCGCATCCAGCATGACAGGGACGTTGAAGCGTCTGGCCATCATGGCGGCCTTCAAGGAGGCCTTCATCATCAGCCCGTCAAGCAGCACAAAATCCGCGCCCTTTATAAGCGAGGCATTTATGTCCTCAGGGTCCAACTCCGGCACGTCCGGCCGCCTCCAGATAATAGTCCTCAGCCCCTTGCGGCTTACTATAATAAAGGCAGTCTGCGAGGAGCCGCCCTTTTTTACCTTCAATCCCCTCGTATCTACCCCTTCGGCCTTGAGCCCCTCGATTATCTCGGCGCCGGCCCTGTCATCGGAGACCACGCCGGCGAATGCCGTCCTGACCCCAAGGCGGCTTAAGGACACGAGGGCGGTCGCAACCGGCCCTCCGCCCTGAACGGTCAACTCCAGCGCCTCTTCCTTGGAATCTTCCTCGGGATACTTCCTTACCGCGGCGATATGGTCGAGAGAACACTGGCCGAGCCCGAATACCCTCATCGGTCACCCACGATCACGACCGCTATCCTTCTACAGCGGGGCCTGTTGTCGAAATCGATCAATACTATCTGCTGCCAGGTCCCGAGGGCAAGGGCCCCGTCTATTACGGGGATGGTGAGGCCCGGCTTCATGAGCGCAGCGCGCACGTGGGAAAAACCGTTGCCGTCCCCCCATCTCCTGTCATGCCTGTAAGGGACGCCTGACGGCGCAAGCCGCTCTATCGCCTCTTTCAGGTCCTCCACCGCGCCGCTTTCATACTCTATCGTCGTGACCGAGGCCGTGGAGCCGACGACGAAAACGGACGCCAGGCCGTCTTTGACGCCGGAAGCTTGGAGTATCGACTCGACCCCGCGCGTTATGTCGATACAATCGGAAAAGCCCCCGGTATCAAGGTCTATGTGCTCAGAATAATGCATATTTTCAAGGGTCAAAAGACCTTTTTGCTGTCGAGAAGGATGGTCACCGGCCCGTCGTTTACGCTCTCGACCTCCATATTCGCCTGGAACTCCCCTTCCTTTACGGGAACGCCCGCATCCGTCAGGCATTTGATGAACGTCTCATAGAGTTCCTTCGCCCTCCGAGGGGCCTCCGCCCGGTCAAACGACGGGCGCCTTCCCTTCCTTGCGTCCCAGATGAGGGTGAACTGCGAGATGACGAGGACACTGCCTCCTACCTCACCTATGTCGCGGTTCATCTTCCCGGCGCTGTCCTCGAATATCCTTAGGGCCTTAAGCTTGGAGGAGAGATACCCGGCGTCTCCCGGAGAATCGCCTTTTTCAACGCCCAGGTAGACAAGGAGCCCGTTATCTATGGAGCCCTTGAAGGCGCCATCGACCCGGACCCCGGCTTTCTTTACCCTCTGGACCACGGCCCTCATCCAGTCTACCCCTGGAACCTCAGGACGACCTTATCGCCGACCCCGGCCTTAAGCACCTCCGAGGCCATGCCGTTATTTACGGCTATCTCGAGGTTCCCCGAGCTTCCGATAAGGGCCAAAGGCCTTCCTTCCCCCACGGCGCTATAGGTCTTTCGGAGCCCTCTTATGCGGACTCCGTTTATGTTCGCATCGATGGTCCCCCGGCCCGCGATATCTTCTTTCCTTATGTTCGTAAGAAGGCTCCCGAAGGAGTCTACGCGGACCACTTCCCCGGTAACCAGACCCTTTTTTTTCCTCGGGCGGGGGAAAGGG
>DAIDBB010000280.1 GCA_027310325.1 bacterium
CCCTTTATAGGGGTTGCTACAAGCTTTTCCGACCTCATACCTGGACACATCGGGATGAGGGACCTTGAGAGGTTTATTGAAAAAGGCGTGCATACCGGGGGCGGATACCCGATGCTTTTCGGGCTTCCCGGAATATGCGACGGTATAGCCATGGGGCACAAGGGCATGCACTACTCACTGCCTTCGAGGGAGCTCATAGCTGATATCGTTGAAAGTGTGACCGAGGCGCATGCCTTCGACGGGCTCATACTTCTTACAAACTGCGACAAGATAACCCCCGGCATGCTTATGGCTGCCGCCAGGCTCGACATACCGACCATCGTTGTTTCGGCCGGTCCTATGATGACGGGCCGGTACAAGGGCAGGAGGCTATCGTTTATAAGAAATACCTTTGAGGCAATGGGGCATTTCAGGAAAGGGGAAATATCCAAAGAGGAGCTCGACTCCTGCGAAATAGGGGCTTGTCCCGGCGCCGGAAGCTGCCAGGGGCTTTATACGGCCAATACGATGAACTGCCTTACGGAGGCCTTGGGAATGAGCCTTCCGTGGTGCGGCACCGCCCTTGCGCAGTCAGCGGAGAAGAGAAGGATCGCCTTTGACAGCGGCGTAAGGATAGTCGAGCTTGTAAAGAAAAATATAACGCCGAGAAAGATAATGACAAGGGCCGCCTTTGAGAACGCCATAAGGGTCGATATGGCGCTCGGCGGGTCGAGCAACACGGTGCTGCACCTCCTTGCGATCGCCAATGACGCCGGCGTTAAGCTTCCGCTTGAGCTATTCGACACCATAAGCCGCACGACCCCACACATAACGTCAATAGAGCCGGTCGGGGACCATTACATGGAAGACCTCCACTGGGCGGGCGGCGTCGGCGCAATACTTGCCAGGCTGAAGGACGCCATCAGGGACAACCCGACGGTATCGGGAAAAAGAGTAAAGGCCGTTATTGAAGAAGTTAAATTCATAGACGATGATGTAATAAAGCCCCTAGGTGAGGCATATCACAGGGAAGGCGGCATAGCCGTCCTGAAGGGTAATCTCGCGCCCCTCGGCGCCGTTGTGAAGCAGTCCGGGGTGAGCGATAAGATGATGCGCTTTACCGGCAAGGCAAGGGTCTTCAATTCGGAAGAGGAGGCCATGAAGGCCATACTCGGTAAAACCATCGGGGCCGGCGAGGTCCTTGTCATAAGGTATGAGGGGCCGAAAGGCGGCCCGGGAATGAGAGAGATGCTCGCGCCCACGGCAACACTCATGGGCATGGGGCTCGGAGAGTCGGTAGCGCTTATAACCGACGGCAGGTTTTCTGGCGGCACAAGGGGGCCTTGCGTGGGGAACATCTCCCCGGAGGCGATGGAAGGGGGTCCGATAGCGCTCGTAAACGAGGGGGACATCATAGAGCTCGACATACCCCGTAGGAGCCTTGAGCTTAAGGTAAGTCCCGATGAGTTGAAGAAACGGAAGCTCGGGTGGAAGGCCCCGCAGCCTAAAATAAAGGACGGCTGGCTTTCACGGTACGCAAAAGTCGTGACCTCGGCCAATACCGGGGCGGTTCTTAAATAAAAATATTACATAGTTGAAAATGAAAAAAAACGGCGCACATATCTTCATAGAATGTCTCCTTAAAGAAGGGGTGGATACGATATTCGGTTTTCCCGGCGGGGCGGTCCTTCCTGTTTACGACGCCCTTTTTGACTCCCCTTTAAGGCACATACTTGTGAGGCACGAACAGGGCGCCGTGCACATGGCTGACGGGTACGCCAGAGCGACCGGGCGGCCCGGCGTCGTTATTGTAACCTCTGGGCCAGGAGCGACCAATGCCGTTACCGGCATAGCTACGGCGTACATGGATTCCATTCCCCTGGTCGTCTTCACTGGCCAGGTACCGACGGACCTCATCGGGAACGACGCGTTCCAGGAGGCAGATATCGTCGGTATAACCAGGCCTTGCACGAAGCACAACTATCTCGTCAAGGATAAAAACGATCTCCAGAGGATAATAAAGGAGGCGTTTTACATAGCCACGACCGGTCGGCCCGGTCCTGTGCTCGTTGATATCCCGAAGGATATACTTAACGCCCAAATTGATTTCAAGTACCCTGACAAGGTAGATCTGCCGAGCTATCAGCCGACCTTTAAAGGGCATCCCGGCCAGATCAAGAAGGCCGTCGATCTTATACTTTCGTCGAAAAGGCCGGTAATATACGCGGGAGGCGGAGTGATACTGTCGAACGCGGCTGAAGAGCTCAAGGCCCTGGCGACAAAGCTGACTATCCCGACGACGACCACACTTATGGGTCTCGGAGGCTTTCCCGGCACCAATCCGCTTTTCATGGGGATGCTCGGCATGCACGGCACATACTGCGCTAATATGGCGGTCACCAATACCGACTGCCTCATAGCCGTCGGTGCGCGGTTCGACGACAGGGTGACTGGAAAGATAGACGAGTTCGCGCCGTTCGCCAGGATAGTGCATATCGACATAGACCCGACCTCCATAAGCAAGAACGTCCGGGTGGATGTGCCTATCGTCGGGGACGTAAAGAACGTATTGAAGGACATGCTTAAACTCGTACAGGGCTCAAAGGGGGTAGCGGACTTCAAGAAGGACCTCAAAGAATGGCACGACCAGGTAAAAAATTGGAACGACACCCACAGGCTTTCCTACAAGCAGGACCACAAGGGAAAGATAAAACCCCAGTACGTAATCGAGAAGCTGTACGAGGCTACAAAGGGGGACGCGATAATAACGACCGAGGTCGGCCAGAACCAGATGTGGGCCGCCCAGTTCTTCAAGTACGACAGGCCCAGGACTTTTATAAGCTCCGGCGGGCTAGGCACCATGGGGTTCGGCTTCCCCGCGGCCATAGGCGCCCAGATCGCGCTCCCTGATAAGACCGTTATAGGCATAGCGGGAGACGGGTCTCTTCAGATGAACATACAGGAGCTTGCTACCGCCGTTCAGTACAGGCTTCCGGTAAAGATAGCGATACTTAACAACATGGTCCTCGGGATGGTAAGGCAGTGGCAGGAGTTTTTCTATAATAAGAGATATTCACACACCTGCATCTCGGTAGCTCCTGATTTCGTCAAGCTCGCCGAGGCGTACGGCGCCGTGGGGCTTCGCGCCAAGACCAACGACGAGGTCGAGACCGTTATAAAAGAGGCTATGAAGGTAAAGGACAGGCCCGTGCTGATGGATTTCAAGGTCGACCAGTTCGAGGACGTCTACCCGATGGTCCCCGCCGGCCAGCCTCTGTCAAAGATGCTCCTCGTTTAAAAAAACTATCGGAGGATTTTTTTGCGTCACACAATTTCTGTGCTTGTAGCGAATGAGTTCGGGGTGCTCTCCAGGATATCGGGGCTTTTCTCCGGCAGGGGCTTTAACATCGAAAGCCTAAGCGTGGCCGAGACGCTCGATCCAACGGTTTCGAGGATGACTATCGTGACCAGGGGGGACGACAAAGTCATCGAACAGATAAATAAGCAACTCAATAAGCTCATAAACGTCATCAAGGTCCACGATTTCATAGGGGAGGAGCATATAGAAAGGGAACTCGCCCTTATAAAGGTAACTTCCACCCCCGAGAGCTGGGCCGAGATATTGAGCATAGTCGACATCTTCAGGGCCAAGGTCGTCGACGTAAGCCCGAGGAGCTATACGATAGAGACCACGGGGGATGAGGAAAAGATAGCCGCGATAACCGAACTCTTCCGTCCTTTCGGCATAAAAGAGATCGTGCGGACCGGCAAGATCGCCATGGCCAGAAGCCCCAAACAAAAGTGATCTTCAGACCTGTTTAAAAAAAAAATCAGAAAAAATCAGGAGGTTTCGGTTCCATGAAGGTCTATTATGACAAGGACGCAAGTCTCGAGAAGATACGCGGGAAAAGGGTCGCTATTATCGGGTTCGGAAGCCAGGGGCACGCGCATGCCCAGAACCTTAAGGACAGCAAGGTTGATGTCGTAGTCGGACTGCGCAAGGACGGTGCTTCATGGAAGAAGGCCGAGGCAGCCGGGCTTAGCGTAAGTAGCGTTGCGGACGCGGTAAAGAACTCGCAGGTGGTGATGGTGCTCGTCCCCGATGAGCTGCAGGGCGATATATACAGAAGCGAGATAGCCCCGAACCTCAAAAAGGGGTCCTATCTTGCGTTTGCGCACGGCTTTAACATTCATTTCGGCCAGATCGTGCCCGAAAGCCACATAAACGTCTTCATGGCCGCGCCCAAAGGGCCGGGACACCTCGTGAGGCACGAGTTTACAAAGGGTGCCGGCGTTCCGGCGCTCGTGGCCGTGCATCACGACCATTCCGGAGACACCCTTGACGTAGCGCTCGCCTACGCCAGCGGGATAGGCGGGGGCAGGGCCGGTATAATCGAAACGACTTTCAAGGACGAGACCGAAACCGACCTTTTCGGCGAGCAGGCGGTCCTCTGCGGGGGCGTAAGCGCCCTCATCACCGCCGGCTTCGAGACGCTTGTCGAGGCCGGCTACCCTCCGGAGATGGCGTACTTCGAATGCCTCCATGAGATGACGCTCATAGTCGATCTCATATATGAAGGCGGCATATCCAACATGAGGTATTCCATCAGCAATACCGCCCAGTACGGCGACCTCACCAGGGGGCCAAGGGTCGTCACGGCTGAGACGAAGAAAGAGATGAAAAAGATACTCGCGGAAATACAGACCGGGTCCTTCGCGAAAGAATGGATGCTCGAGAACAGGGCAAATAAGCCCGTATTTACCGCGCTTACAAAAATGGGAGAGTCCCATCAGATCGAAAAGGTAGGCGAGAAGCTGAGGGACATGATGCCCTGGCTTAAGAAGGGCAAGATCGTCGACAAGAAGAAGAACTGATTTGCTGGGTTTCTTAAGGGGGGGCTTCATTTAGTGAGAATACCTATAGCCAGGGAGGGTTATCCGTTCATACTGGCAGCTATAGTCTGCGTTGTCATAGCTGGGTTCCTTTTGCCGGTCCTCGAGGTCATCTTTATACCGGCGGCGGTCTTTGTGATAGCCTTTTTCAGGGACCCTGAACGTACGATCCCGGCGGATAGAAATTCCATCGTCAGCCCCGCGGACGGCAAGATCATCAAGGTCGAAAGGCTCGGGGAGAAGAAGTTCCGCGTAGACAGTCCATTAAAGATAAGCATATTCATGAACGTCTTTAACGTTCATGTCAACAGGGCCCCTTCCTCTGGCAAGGTCGTGGATATAGTCTATAACAAGGGCAAGTTCTTTTCCGCGAACCTGGACAAGGCCTCGCTCGAAAACGAGCAGAACGCCCTTATTCTGGAAAACCCCTCTGGCAGAGTTTTCGCCTTTAACCAGATAGCCGGGCTTATAGCCAGAAGGATAGTGTGTCACGCGAAAGTAGGCATGAGTCTCGCCAAGGGCGAGCGCTTCGGAATGATAAGGTTCGGATCGAGGGTCGATGTGTTCCTGCCTGCAGGCTGCAGGGCGGCCGTGAATGTCGGGGACAAGGTGCGGGCGGGATCTTCCATCCTTGGATACTGGGAGGGCACTGATGCTGGACAATGAGATACACCAGGAAGAGAACGTAAAGAAGAAGAAGTTAAAGAAGGGCGTTTATCTCCTTCCGAACCTCATGACCTCGGCGAGCCTTTTCGGGGGGTTCTATTCGATCATCGCGTCGTTTGACGGCCATTTCGAAAGAGCCGCCATAGCCATACTCATCTCAGGGGTCCTTGACGGGCTCGACGGCAGGATCGCGAGGCTTACTGGCTCGAGCAGCAAATTCGGGGTCGAGTATGATTCTCTAGCCGACCTTGTGGCCTTCGGGCTCGCCCCAGGGGTCCTCATATTCATGTGGGCCTTGAGGCCGTTCGGAAGGTACGGGTGGCTGGCGGCGTTCCTTTACGTGGTATGCGGCGCGCTGCGGCTAGCCAGGTTTAACGTCCAGATAACGACGATAGAAAGCAAGCGCTTTAACGGACTGCCGATACCAGCGGCGGCGGCGCTCGTCTCCACGACGGTATTGTTGTTCTTTTACCTGGGGCGGGGGGAAGAGATGGCGAAACACATAACCATCCTGATAGTAGTCTACCTGCTCGCTTTTTTGATGATCAGTAACGTAAAGTACTATAGCTTCAAGGAGCTGAACCTCTCGCAGAGGATGCCGTTCAGGCTCCTTGTGGGGCTTATCTTCCTTCTGATAGTCATCGCGGCAGAGCCGTACCTGGTGCTTTTCATACTTTCATTCGGGTACGCGGCATCAGGGCCGATAACTACGCTCATCGACAGAAGGAAGAGGTTGTCGATGAAGACCCCGCAGAAGCTGGAAAAAAAGGAGGCAGGCGGTCCTTTTAAATAGACAGGATAGTATATGGGAGACAAAGTAAGGATATTCGATACGACGTTAAGGGACGGAGAGCAGTCCCCCGGAGCTACGATGAACGTCGAGGAAAAGGTCCTCGTGGCGAAACAGCTCGCCAGGCTCGGTGTCGATATAATCGAGGCGGGGTTTGCCTACAGCTCGCCCGGAGATTTCGAGGCCGTAAGAAAGATCGCCGGCGAAGTAGAGGGCCCCATCGTCTGCAGCCTCGCCAGGGCAAAGCCTGAAGACATCGACTCGGCCCGGGAGGCATTGAAGGGCGCTCCGAGGCCCAGGATACATA
>DAIDBB010000290.1 GCA_027310325.1 bacterium
GCACAAAGGGCGTAAGGACCACGTGCGCGTCAAAGATACTTGAGGACTTCATCCCGCCCTATGACGCGACGGTCGTAAAAAAATTAAAGGCCGCGGGCGCGGTCATACTCGGTAAAAACAACATGGACGAGTTCGCCATGGGCTCCTCGACCGAGAACTCGGCTTTTTTCCCGACCCGTAACCCCTTGGACGAAGACAGGGTCCCCGGAGGAAGCTCCGGCGGCTCGGCTGCTTCGGTCGCCGCGGGCGAGTGCGTTGCTTCGATAGGCACGGATACGGGAGGCTCCATAAGGCAGCCTGCGTCATGCTGCGGCGTCGTCGGGCTTAAGCCAACATATGGAAGGGTTTCGAGGTTCGGGATGATAGCCTTCGCCTCCTCCCTCGATCAGGCGGGCCCCCTTACAAGGGACGTCAGGGACGCCGCCATAATGCTCAATGCGATAGCGGGGTACGACCCGTTCGATTCTACCTCGGCTGACCTACCCGCTCCCGATTATACGTCTTTTTTGAAGCCAGAGTTCAAGGGGCTTAAAGTGGGGATCCCGGAAGAGTACTTCATAGAGGGTATCGATAAAGAGGTCGAGGACGCCGTGAGGAAGGCTATCGAGGGCTTTAGGTCCAACGGTGCCGAAATAGTGCCAGTAAGCCTCCCGCACACGGATTACGCCATAAGCGTTTACTACCTTGTCGCGACCGCCGAGGCGTCTAGCAACCTCGCGCGTTACGACGGGGTCAAGTACGGGTTCAGGGCCGAGGGGAAAAACCTCATAGAGATGTACAAGAATACGAGGAACTCCGGGTTCGGCCCCGAGGTGAAGCGCAGGATCATGCTCGGCACCTACGCCCTTTCGTCAGGGTATTACGACGCCTACTACAAAAAGGCATCCCAGGTGAGGACGCTTATAAAAAACGACTTCACCGAGGCGTTTAAGATTTGCGACGTGATCCTTACTCCAACGGCGCCTACCACCGCTTTCAGGATAGGCGAGAAGGCTTCCGACCCGCTTACGATGTACCTTTCCGACATATTCACCATTTCGTGCAACTTGGCCGGGCTCCCTGGCATATCCCTTCCGTGCGGTTTTACGGACAAGGGACTTCCGGTTGGATTGCAGATACTCGGCAAGGACTTCGACGAGGGGACGGTATTACGCGCGGCCTTCGCGTACGAAGAGGCTTCTGGCCTTGCCGGAAGGTCCCCCGCGCTCGAAAAGAAATAAGGCAACCGCTCATAAGAAAACAAAAACGGGGTTTAGCGATATGAAATACGAATCGGTGATAGGCCTTGAAGTCCACGCCCAGCTCCTTACGGACTCTAAGCTTTTCTGCGGGTGCTCGACGCGCTTTGGAGGCGCGCCGAATACGCAGGTCTGCCCGGTCTGCCTGGGGATGCCAGGGGTACTGCCGGTACTTAACAGAAAGGCCGTCGAGTACGCCGTCAAGATGGCCCTTGCCGTAGACTGCAGGATCAACAGGAAGAGTGTTTTCGCCAGAAAAAACTATTTTTATCCTGACCTCCCCAAGGGCTATCAGATATCCCAGTACAGCGAACCCCTGGCCGAGCGCGGCTCGATCGAGATAGACGTAGACGGAGGAAGAAAAAAGATAGGCATAACGCGCATACACATGGAAGAGGACGCGGGAAAGCTCCTCCACGGCGAAACGGCGGAAGATACGGCATTCAGTTTCGTTGACCTTAACAGGACCGGGGTCCCCCTTATCGAAATAGTAAGCGAGCCCGACATTCGCTCGGCAGAAGAGGCCCAGGCCTATCTAAAGGCGCTCCGCGACATCCTCGTGTACCTTGAAATCTGCGACGGCAACATGGAGGAAGGGAGCTTCCGCTGCGACGCGAACGTCTCCATAAGGCCCGCAGGAAGCGAGAAGTTCGGCACAAAGGCCGAGCTCAAGAACATGAACTCCTTCAAGTACGTTAAGGAGGCGATAGAGTACGAAATACAGCGCCAGATAGACACCGTCGAAGGCGGCGGCAAGGTGGTCCAGGAGACACGGCTCTTCGACGCGTCTACCGGCGTTACGGCCCCGATGAGGTCAAAGGAAGAGGCCCATGATTACCGCTATTTCCCCGAGCCAGACCTCCTTCCCCTTTACGTCGAAGACAAGCTCGTCGAAAGGATGCGTTCGATCCTCCCGGAACTCCCGCGGGCTAAAAGGGAGAGGTTCGTCGCCGAGTACGGCATCCCGGCCTATGACGCGGGGGTTCTAACGGCAACGAGGGAGCTTGCGGATTATTACGAGTCGGTGGTGAAAAATACAGGCGAGCCGAAGATATCCTCGAACTGGGTCATGGGAGAGCTTTTAAGGCGCCTGAACGATGAAGGAAAGACCGTACCGGAGTGCCCAGTAAGCCCGGAGACCCTCTCGGACCTCATCAAGATGATAAAAAGCGGGGAGATAAGCGGTAAAATCGCCAAGGACGTCTTCGAGGAGATGTACAAGGCGGGAAAATCGCCCGCGGCGATCGTTAAGGAAAAAGGGCTGATCCAGATTTCAGATGAGACCGAACTTCAGAGGATAATCGAGG
>DAIDBB010000296.1 GCA_027310325.1 bacterium
GTTTATATCTCATAGACCTGAAAGATAGCCCCAGGAGTTCGGCCGCCTTCTTCTTTACTCCGCCGGATTTCCTGAGCGCGTCCTTTATAATGGCCTTTTCGAACTCCTCGACTTTCTTCTCGAGGTCCAGGCAATCCGCCACCGCGGCTTCATTATATACGGCCGGGACGGCGCCGCCGTGCAGACTCTCCCCGCTCCGCGAACTCTTTACTGACGAAGGCAGGCTTTCAGCGGTTATTGCGCTTGACGACTCGAGCGTTACCGCCCGCTCTATTATATTTTCAAGCTCACGGACGTTGCCCGAGTAATCATAATCGACAAGTGCCTTTAGGGCCTCCTCGGAGATACCGGTAAGGTTCTTTCCGAGGTTCTTACTGTACTTTTCCACAAAATACCTGGAAAGCGCAGGTATATCTTCACTGCGCGCACGGAGCGGCGGGAGGTTGATCCTTATGACGTTAAGCCTGTAGAAAAGGTCTTCCCTGAACCTGCCGGCCTTGACCTCATTCTCCACGACCTTGTTGGAAGCGGCTATAAGCCGTATATCCACGGATATATCCGTTGTGCCGCCGACCCTTCTGAAGTTGCGCTCCTGTATGAACCTTAAGAGTTTTACCTGAAGATGAAGCGGGAGTTCGGTTATCTCGTCCAGGAAAAGCGTCCCGCCGTCAGCCTGTTCCGCAAGGCCTTCCTTGTTCGCCACCGCTCCGGTGAAAGCCCCCTTCATGTGTCCAAAGAGTTCGCTCTCGAGGAGATTTTCAGGGATCGCGCCGCAATTTATGGCGACAAAAGGCTTTTCCTTCTTGTTGCTTTCAAAGTGTATCGCGCGCGCGACGAGTTCCTTGCCTGTGCCGCTCTCCCCCGTTATAAAGACATTGGTCCTGGTATTTACTATGCTCATTATAAGGCTGTATATCTCGGTCATCTTCGGGCTTGAGCCTATGAGGTTGCCGAACCCGTACTTGACCTTCATGTCCTTCTTCAGGAGCCTGTTTTCCGTCTCCAGGGTCTTCAGCCTGAGCGCTTTTTTTATGTTGAGCTTGATCTCGTCGACTTTAAACGGCTTGGTGAAATAATCGTACGCGCCGTTCTTCATGGCCTCTATGGC
>DAIDBB010000307.1 GCA_027310325.1 bacterium
GCCTTTAACTCTGCGACCCTCGGTACCCCGTTTACGGGGACGCCATCAGATACGACGCTTGCCGACATCTCTGTCGATACCAGCGACGGTAAATTCTGGGACACTCTGGTCTTCGCGGTTGCAGGCAATATGAACAAGGCCTAGTATACAATGGAATCCAAGCAGACTGGCCAGGTCGTGATAGACTTTGTAAAGGACGGCAATCTGGACTCGGCTGTCTTCGCGGGGGGCAAATCACGATTTAAAATTCAGTGGACTAACGGCGCGCTTTCGACCTCGCAAGTCTCGGCTGTCGTCGAAGGCATAAGGCCTTTGAGGGGCACGCATCCCCTCGAGGGCAGAGCGGCTTAAGATACATTTATCGCCTGGCGGCGCTCGATCGAGCTCGCCAGGCTGATATATGTATCGCGCCGGCGCCTCGATCTCCCGGGACCAGGCAGATAAATATATTAAGAGGTAACCAATGGCCCTATTCGATTCAGTGACGTCTTTTTTCGACACGGCAAAGCAGGACGTGGACGCCGCCGGCAGCTACGTATCTTCGTTTTTCGACAACATCATGGGAACAGGCGTCAGCTCCCAGGTAGTTAACAAGCCAGAGCAGGCCACGCCGAGCCTTACCAACAGTCTACTCGGCGGCCTTGTCTCCTACTTCACGCAAACGCCGGTCGGGCAGAAGGTAACGAATACAGCGACGCAACAGAAGGTCGATACGTCGATCCTCGGGATCGTGAAATCTCCCGTGGTCTGGGTCGCCGCCGGGGTTGTCGTCTATCTCCTCTTCTTCAGGAAGTGAGCATGGCCGACTCCTATTTTTCTAACAATACAGCCGCGCCCTCGGGGGGGCTCTGGCAGTCTTTCGTCAGTTGGTGGAACAAGCCCTGGGGCTCCACGATCGGGGAGGCCGAGACCAATATCATTTCCGGCATCACTCAGCCCCTGATCCCTGTCCTGGTCCTCGTCATAGTAGGCGGTGTCGTCGCCATAAAGATCATCGGTGAGGTGAAGAAATGAAAACCGTCACGATGACATATTATGCAGCCGGCCAGACTGCGACCGCCGGCAATACGATTATGTACTGGAACGACATGTTCCCGATCCAGGGCAACCTCTACGGAAAAGCCCTGGCGATTTGGGGAATCGACTGGACGGTCCATTGCTACGCGAATTTTCCGATTGTCGTACCTTATATCGAGGTCGCAATCTCAAAAGGCGTGCAGCTCTCTAATACAGGCTGGGTCTTTACCTCCGTTAATGCTACTCCGCCGATGGACTATCCGAATATGCTGCTCTTCGATAATTTCTGGACGCTCGATGGACGAGGCGGCAGGTCTTGGCCTGACCTTTTCCCTCACGAGACCGAGCAGCGGGACCGCATATTCTTTAACATGTTGATCGACAACGGACAGTCTAGCTCTGCAATTAATCCTTCCTACAGGATCGAGATGACGATTCATTGTGAGGACCTGAATAATGTAAAGGCTCAACAGGGGTAAACCATGGAAAAAATAGGTTCATTAATTTTAATTTTATGTTTCTTCTGGTCCACAATCTGCTATGCGGAACCCGCCGGTAGTGTCGGGGCAGATAACTCCAGGCTGAATTACAAGGTAGGGACGATCCCGGCAAGGGCGAACGCCTCGGCACCAGCATGGGGAGAAGCGAACTCTGTCCCGCTCTCGGTCGATTTGAGCGGGAATTTGAGGACGACGGAACAGTCCTATAATTCTGTCGTCAATATCACTACAAATACAACTACGGTGATCAAGAACGGTACCGGGACCTTTGGCAACATCATCGTCAACACAGGCGGAACAGCTTCGACTGTCGCTTTTTACTCGATAGCCTCGGGGGGATGTACAGGGACTCCAGTCTCGGGCTATCTCTTTACGCTTCCGACTGTTAATCCAGGTGGTATGGCGGTAACCTTTAGTGAATATGGTTTGGGGCTCTGTGCAGTGACGGCTGGCACAGCCGCCGCTAACATAAGCATCCTTTACCGATAGATTATCAAATCAAAAAAAAGAAGCACAGGAGAAAACATGAAACCAGGCGCATTGACAACAGAATTCTGGCTCACAACGTTATTCTCGCTCTACAGCATTTTCGGTGGAGTCATTCCAGCCCCGTTTAACGTAATAATCCCCGGCGTCCTCACCGGTATCTACACGATAGGCCGGACGCTTGTCAAGTCAAACGTGATAAAGGGGCAGGCCGCGGCTATCCTTAACGAGATAGGGACAAAGGCCGGACTCCCGAACTCCTAGAAGCTATGAAAAAACTGACTCTTAAACGGATCGCACTTTGGCAGGAATGGACCTTTGGGGCCCTTATCGACGATCTGAGACCCTTTGCGGTGACGCTGGAGCTCCCCTGGAAGGGTAACGCCACAGACATATCGTGCATCCCGGCTGGTACATACGACACGAAAAGGGTGTTCTCCCAAAAGTTTCAAACGGAAGTCTTCGCGCTCCTGAACGTTGAGGGACGCGACAACATAGAGATTCACGTCGGGAATACAACAAAGGACACTCAGGGGTGCATCCTCATCGGCATGAACTACACCTGGGATGCGCCGGGCATATCGAACTCGAGGATCGCGTTCGAGAACTTCATGAGGGCATATGGGGACAGCTTCGAGCTCGAGGTGATAAATGGATAGCGCCCTTTTAAACATCCCATTGCTAATCTTCGCGTGCGGGATGCTAATCAAAATAGAGCGGAGGCTTTCTAGACTAGAGTTACTCTGCCCTCATATAAAGGACAAAGACCAGGTGAGTCTTTCAGGTCCCGGAGGGTTTTAGTGGATGGGCGACGCAAATTACTTTTATTTGGCGCTCTTGCTGTCGGCGTTATTGCTATCGGAGGTTTCCTTATTGTAAAAGCCCTCGTCCCGGGCTCCACGATGACGTCATGGTGGAGATCACCCTGGCAGAACGCAAAGGTGGGGGGTGTCTGGAACTCGCTACATCAGATCGGCTGGGCATACGATATAGTTCCTGTCACGGATTCGAATTACAGGGCGCTGAAGGCCGTTTTCCCCACAGTCCTGAACGAGGGGACTCACTTACACGCACAATGGATATAGGAGGGAACTTATGAAAAAAATGGTAATCGCCGGTGCCCTGGTCCTGGGGGGATTATATATCCTGGACAAAGTCGTCTCTGCCGGGGTCCTGCCTTCATGGATAGCCTCCCCGCGTGGCTCTAAGATAGGCCAGAGCCTGAAGGTTATAAACAGCACCTCGAATAAATCGAATCCGTCCTATGTTCCAAAGTAAATAATTTCATGGCGTCGGCCCATGATCCCATATAACCGCGTAAAAATCGTTGACATAGGCTACAGGCTAATAGCTCTGGACACGTACCCTGTTATCCCCGTTGAGGAGGCGTATACCTACAATAACTCCGTCTATTACAGCCAGGGGGGCCCCACGGTCCTTGCCGATTGGTTGCAGAAAATGGGCCTTCTCGGGCCTGTGCCACCGCCGCATAGCGGCATCAACGGTGCGTGGGTAATAAGCCTTGAGACGGACCCGTACGTAAACGGCCCTTCAACGAATTTTATTGACGTTAACGGCAATGTATGGTTGCCGCCGACACCACAAAATCCGTCGAGTCCAGGACAACTGCTCAGTTGGGGTGGGTTCCAATGGTACTACTTTATAGGTGACGATATCAGGTCTGATGGATGGTATTATGGGAGTCCGGGCAATTACGACGAATGGGATTTCAGGTTCTGGTTTTCAAGGGCTCGGTTCGCGGGAAAAACAGTAAGTCCAGACCTGTTTGCCGATACTTCCATGCCTTCAGTTTTGACAACCTATACACCCAGGGTCCCTCTTTACAGGGTCATCTCAGCGAACTGGAAATGGGTAACCTCATCATGGCTCGGTAACCTCATAACGAAGCTCGCTCCGGCTGCAGTATTGACGGTGGCAACGGCCGGGGTAGCGGGGGCCGTGAGCGGAAGCCTCGGCGCTGCGGCCGCGTCTGGAGGCTATATACCAGAATTTGCCGGCGGCACGGCCATCGAGACACCCTTTACTTCAGGCATGAGCTCGGCTTTAACTCCCGCTGTCACATCGTCCGTCGGGACATCAGGCGGCATAAGCGGCGCGTTTAATACAGTAGGCGAGGTCCTTAGCCCTGTCATGAAAGGCATAGGCATAGGGGAGAAGGTCCTTAAGACGGCGGCGACGGTCGAGGGCATTCTAGCCGGACAAAAAGGACCCCAGAAAAAGTCCGCCGAGCCGGTCCAGGTGAGTTGGAATTGGCCGCTTATTATAGGCGGTGTCGCGGTCCTCGGGGCGATAGTGGTTTTAAGGAGAAGATAGATTTATCGTCCCGCGCGGCCACGGCCGAGAGCTCGGGGCGATAGATATATCCCGACGTCGGCTGGTACCGCCGGCACCAGGAAGATAGATATATCAAGAGGAGGTTTGATTATGGCACGCAAGAAGGCTCACAGGGGGCATAGCAAAAGAGGCGCACACATAGGGCACGCCAAAAAAGGAAAAAAGACGAGGCGATTCAGACGCAGACTTCTTAACTGGTGACATTTATTTCTCTCGTCGCGAACACTTCAGGAAGAGATCGCAAATGTCGGCGACGATGAACCCGACGAGGAGAAATAGCTGGAAAAGTATCCCGATCGGAAGTAAGATTACGGCCGTGATGAGAGACAACGCAACAAGAACGAGCCCAATGAGAGCCTGGGTAAAAAAGAAGATGATCTTTTTCATACAGCGCCAAATCTCCCGGAAGCCGTCACTCTTGGGAGACCCTTTCCTGCGAGTTTTTTTCGCCTACGCGATACGATATTACGCACATACCCGGCTTTTAGCCCTAGAGCGTCGGCTATCTCTTTAAGCGTTTTTCCCGCCTCAAGCATCCCGTCTATCTCCTTACCCCTCGAGAGAAGGGCCTCGGCCCTTTCTTCCCGCCTTATCTCCGCGAGTATCCATCCGGCCTCGTCCCATGTGATCTCGAACTCTCTGGCGATCGCCGAAGTCACTTTCCGGGGAGGGAGGCCTTTTAATTCTACCGCCCTTGCCGCTATACTTGCCCTCTGAAGGGCCTTTGACGCCTTAAGCGCGGGTTTATCCGCCTCGAAGCGTCTACGGGCATCGTAGCGCGTTTT
This sequence comes from bacterium, assembly GCA_027310325.1. GTDB lineage: Bacteria > Desulfobacterota > GWC2-55-46 > GWC2-55-46 > GWC2-55-46 > JAKAIQ01. Next base: position 5,144 of record DAIDBB010000307.1, read on the forward strand.
AGCCCTGGTCAGGGCCTCTCCCAGGTCCTTAAACGCTTCGGCGAGGATAAAGCAGGTTTCAGAATCGAGTTCGATTGTCACTTCCGGGCCTGTGAGGCCAGTTTTTCTCGTATCTATCGTCAGCATCAGGGCAGCAACCTCCGTCAGGTGAATTTTCGCTTTTTATCGGAGGTTATAGGGAGAAGTCAGGCTGTACAGTAGGACAGGGGGAGGTTTTTGCGCCTTCTGCGCGATTTGACATAATATCCATTATGCGACACCAACCTGCTTTTTGACCCTGCCAAGGAAACCAGCCTTTTAGAGCTCGATGCGGCCGCCAGTAAGGACGGGATGGTACAGGTTACCCTTACCATGCCTTATGGACTTCTCAAGTCTTTTTCTCAACTCATGGAAAGCCTGCAGGGCTTTTTTAAGCACGTTTCGTACAAGACTACCCTTGAGAAGCGCAAGGCCGACTATGTGGAACCTGCTGAAGTCCAGAAGCGCGAGTATCGTGTCAAGGAGTTCGAGAAAGAGGCCTTGAGGCTTTATGACGCGCTTGTCGCCTTGGGAGAGACTCCTAAAAAGGCCGTCTCAGGCGCTAATAAGGCCCTGAAGGACGAGGAGTGGCCTTGGGCCTCTTATGATATCGTCCTCGGGATTGTGCGTAAGGCAGGGCGTTTTAAGGGGGTTAAACGTGGTTAGTCGTGCGGAGTGTTCGAGGGAGCCCGTGGAAGGGACTTCGAGGGCGTGGCCGAAGTCTCCTGTCCACGGGCGCACTCTTCAGATTTTTTTCGGAATTTTTTCCGGTTTTTTGTCTTACGAAAATGCAGCCGAAGGCCGTACTCTTGATACTAAAGAAACAAACGTTCCGTTTTTCAACTCAGGTTCTAGGTAGGGCTATTTTACGACTTGTAGGTAAATCAAGGGGTTACATGAAAACGGTTGCTTTTCCGGAGGCTTTAACGTAAACTTCCTTTTGTGGCCACAAATGTGGGTACAAAACAGGGGGTGAAAGATGGCTAAAAAGGGTATGATGGTAAAGCTTCGGATATCGGCTCAAGAGCTTACCGACTGGAACAGGGTTCGAGGTGAAAATACCCTTTCCGAGTTCATCCGGCAGATAGTAGGCCGGGAAGTCAAATCGAAGTTGAGGAAGGAAGGTCGCATGATTAGAAAACAGGCCGCTGAAACTGACGCCGGGAAGCCTGAGATTTTGGACGCCGCAACGTATATCGTAGCATCGAAAAAGCGCGGCGATACCTGGAGAGAGATAGCCTTGGAGCTTCAGAGGAAGGGTTTTAATTACTCGGTTCACGAGATACAGACTCTTTACAGGCGGCACGCGAAGTATTGAGGGTACCAGCAGGACGCGGAGGGCTCATTACCCGCCCCGCGTCCTGCTGCCTTTAAAATACGGCGTTTGATACGGCTATAAGGTTTCACAGGGCGTTGTGGCTCACGAAGGCAGTACAGACCCCTCCCCTTTACCAACCAACGGGGTCTGTTACTTGGCACGGAACAACGAAGCGTGAGCTATAAACCAGCCGGGCCGCCGGGTTGTCGCGCGCACGTAAGGGCGCGCGGCTCCCGGCCCCGGCGTAGGTCTTTAAGTCTCTGAGGTCTTAAGACGATGGAAAAAAAGATAACGTTTCGTCTTGATAAAGAACGCTTCAGGCTTCTCCGGAAGCTCGCTGAAAAAGAGGGTTTTCCGGTCTCTCTTGTCGTCCGGACGCTCGTTTACAGGTACTTGGACGATGTTAAAAAGTCTCAAGTTTTCAAGGGGATTAAAGGCTGATGTTGACAAAGTCCGACAAAAGGATTACAAGGGCAGACGTGGTTTCGTCCGACACCTTGGGTAGGGCGGGTGCAGCTGGGGTTGTCTCGCTATTTGACACAACTTATCCATTATGCGACACTAATAAACTCATCGAGGGCTGGCAAAAGACAGCGATTTGTGAAGAATTCCATGAACTTCGCGTGATATCTTGATAGTTACGTTACCGCTATTCTATTATTACGTTCGTAAGCGTCTTCTTCACATGATTTATCGCCTGTATCTTGCTTATAACAACATCTCCAAGGACCTTAAAATTAGATGCAGTTACGAGCGCTATCAGGTCATATGGCCCCGTGACGACCCGAGCGTCTTTTACCCCTCCAATCTTCAACAACTTTGCCTGTACCTCCTTGGACCGGGCGTGCTCACATTCGATAAAAACATAAGCTTCGACAGCCATCAAGCCCTCCTTATTTTTAATAAAATTTGTAAGATATATGCTGTAAGTAGTATTAAATCTTATTATATTTGTCTTACTATCTTAGATTGGCCGATCCTTTCGGTATGAATTCCGAATGCGTCACGGCTGACTATTAG
>DAIDBB010000325.1 GCA_027310325.1 bacterium
GCGGCGCAGTAATAAGGACTATTTAGCCGGCTTTCTGATAAGTGTCCCTGAAGATGTACCAGCTCTTCAGGTAATCCAAGGCCCTTTTTATCTCGATATCCTCTCCGTCCGGACCTTTTTCGCCGGTCTCGTCGATCCTTATCTTCTCTTCGGGCTTCTTCTTTTCGATCTTCTGGACTTTGTCTTTTGTCTTATCTTTTGCCTTGTCTTTCGATTCTCCCTCCGGGGCAAAATGGCCTTCCAGGTCCTTTTCTTTAATGTGCACGCCTTTTATAGTCTCTCCGATCGTTATGTCAGGCTCGATACCCTTGGCCTGGATTGACCTGCCGGAAGGCGTATAGTATTTGGAGGTGGTAAGCCTTACGGCCGAACCGTCGGACAGAGGTATTATCGTCTGCACCGAACCTTTGCCGAATGTCTGAGTTCCCATGATAATGGCCCTTTTGTGGTCCTGAAGAGCCCCGGCCACGATCTCGGAAGCGCTGGCGCTTCCGCCGTTTACGAGCACTATCATCGGGTAATCGGTGTGCCCCTTGGAAGAGGCAGCGTTAAACGTCATGTCCTGACCCGGGGCCCTGCCCTTTGTATATACGATGAGCCCGGAATTGACGAATTCATTCGATACCGATACCGCTTCCTGCAGAAGCCCTCCGGGATTGTTCCTCAGGTCGAGGACAAGGCCCTTAAGCCTGCCGTCTTTCGGGGTCACTTCCTTAAGCGCTTTTTCGAGGTCGGTAGTGGTGTTCTCCTGGAACTGGGCGATACGGATATACCCGAAGCCCTCTTCGAGCACCTTGGACTTTACGCTTTTTACCTTTATTATCGCCCTCGTCAGGGTAAAGGTCTTGGGTTCTTCCAGGCCTTCCCTCATTATCATTATGGTTACGGGAGTGCCCTTCGGGCCCCTCATAAGGCTTACGGCCTCATTAAGCGACATGTCCTTCGTGAACTTATCCCCGATCTTGATTATCCTGTCTCCGGCGAGTATACCGGCGCTGAAAGCAGGAGTGTCTTCAATGGGAGAAACGACCGTGAGTAAATTATCGCGCATCCCTATCTCTATGCCTATGCCGCCGAAGCTCCCCTTCGTATCTATCTGCATCTCCGTATATTCCTCAGGGGTCAGGTAGCTTGAATGAGGATCGAGGCCCCTTATCATCCCTTTTATGGCGTTCCGGATGAGGTCTTTCGTATCGACAGGCTCGGCGTAATTTTCCTGAACTATGCCCAGCACATCGGTAAACGTCTTCAGGCTCTCGTAAGT
>DAIDBB010000329.1 GCA_027310325.1 bacterium
GTATATGCCCCTCGTAAAAGGGAACTCCCCCGGGAGTCCTATTTCACTCGCGTAATCGATGCCGGCCGTGTCATCGGGCGTATATACCCTTTTTATCTCGATATTCGAGAGGTTCGTGAACCGGGGTTTTCTTTCCTTTACGCTCATAATGGCCTCGATGGCGGTCTTCGGGGTCGACGTCCCCCCAAAACGGCGCAAGCCGTGGAAAACCAACGGATTTAACAAGTCTATCACAAATTACGGATTTAAAATGATTATGAGCTGATTCGGGACCGGTTTACCATCTCGACGAAGAAAGATTGGCTTCAGACAGCGTCATTGGCAAGCGAGTTTCTTCGATTAGAGATTATGGATGCAGAATTTAAAAACTATGCCGTCCGTAGAAATACTCTTTATCGCGGAAGTCTTTATGAGGACCGGCCCCGAATAATCCGTTGTTAATGTAAGGGTCTCTTTTTCAGCCTTTATGACATGGCCGGTCAAGACGTTTCCGTTTACAAGCGTAATCCCGTCCGCGACGCGGTAGAGAGTTCCGCGGGCAGGTCGTCGGCCTTTATGCGGTCGGTGTCCGTTAATATCGAGGCCGGGTTCAAGAGGTTTTTCAGTTCTCTTATGTTGCCCGGCCAACCGGGACCGTCTTTTCTTTGCCTTAGCGGCGAGTTTAGGGCAGGCGTATTTGGCCGGTTAAAATCAAACGCGGCGAGTAATAAGTATGTAGACCCCGCGCATAATTCGGGTTTTGTGCAAATTCTTTAATGGAACACCTGGCTGATAAATTTCCGGAGCCAGAGCGCGAGGCCCGGGTCGGGGCGTTTACGGACGGCGCGGTCGGAAGGTTTTACGCCTTCCGGATGGGCGAGCGCCTCAAGCATATCCGACGCACTCTCGAAACGCCGCCGGGGGTCACGCTCGATGGCATGGAGGATTATCTCTTCTATCTCCGGGGGTATGTCGCCTCGAAGGCGGCGCGGGGGCGGCGGGTCGTTCCTGACCTTGGCCCGTATGGCGGCGTATACGTTCCCGGCCGAGAAGGGCACTTCGCCGGCAAGCATCTCGTAGAGCATGATCCCGAGGCTGTAGATATCCGAGCGCGCGTCACCCCTCCTGCCCTTCACCTGCTCCGGAGCCATATAATCGGGCGTTCCCATGGTCTGCGAAAGCCCCGACCACGTTATCTTGCGCAACGTGGAGTCGAGGGCTATGCCGAAGTCCATGAGCTTCAACTTGCCGTCCGGCATTATCATGATATTTTCAGGCTTGAGGTCTCGGTGTACGACGTCGTGCCCGTGCATGTACACAAGGGCGCCGGCTATCTGAACGGCCATATCAACGGCCGTTGAAATCGGCAGCGTGCGCTCGCGCCGCAGCCTCTCGCTCAGGAGCTCGCCCTCCACGTACTCCATAACAAGATACACCCTGCTTTTTTGCCTCGGGCAAAGCACTTTTATGATGGCCGGATGGTCGAGGCGCTGCCCTATCTTCTCCTCCCGGACAAACCGTTCGTGAAAGACGATGTCGCCCTCGTACTGAAGGTGCGGGACCTTGAGCGCAACGGTGCGTCCGCTTTCCATGTCGCGGGCTCGAAAGATCGTGGCCATGCCGCTTCTTGAAATGACGTCGATAAGCTGGTAC